>JBJFEV010000025.1:0-16224 GCA_051891155.1 Bacilli bacterium | reverse complement strand
ATTTTATCGAGTAGAAGTAAAACTGTATATGGTGTGGCTCTATTAACTTTATTTGATGCTTTAACAATGTATCACAATAGAATTAGAAAATCAGATTATATTGATTTGTTGAAATCTCGTGGAGAAAAAGAGTTGAACACACTTGATGTTGAAGAAATTATGGATGATGATCCTTATTTTAAAGAACCAACATTATCAACAAAAGCTGGATTTATTGTGCGTAGATTAATTGAGACTGGATGGATCGTTACCGAAACTGATGTTAAGACAGGTTGTGAATATATTCTTTTACCTAGTTATTCAATTTCGATGTTAAAACTTATCTATGAGTTTGTTTCTGATAATCAATCTCGTTATGTATCTTATGTACATTCGACATATGCGGATTTAAGTATGGAAGATGAACATCAAGATGAATTTATGTATAAAACATTAGTTAGTGCTACTAATAAAACAAAAGAATTAGAATTAGAAGTGGCAAAATTGGATCACTCAATAAGAGTATTTCATAAGCAATTAGCTAATATATTTTCGCCAAATGAAGTTTTAAATCAACACTTTGATGTTGCTAGAGAAGATATTGTTGATCCAATATATCACCCATTAAAAACGAACGATTCGATTATTTTATATAATGGACCAATCAATCACATTTTGAAAAAATGGTTGAATGTTTCTTCGATAAGAGAAAAACTTGTTGAACAATGCTTATCTACCAATTATCAAATAAAAACTAAAGCGGAAGCGGAAGCGGACATTGTAAAAAAGATTAATTATATTCAAGATACATATAATCGTCTTTCAATAGAAATTCAAGAAATTGATAATGCACAATCTGATTATACAAAAGCTTCTACTGAAAAAGTTATTTACTTGAATAATAATGATAAAACATTAAAAGGTAAATTGGAAACAATTTTTCTAGCAGCCGCGCGTGCGATTAATGGTGATCGTGCTTCTGGTGTATCAATGGATGTAGTCAAAGCGATGAATAATTCAATTTATCTATATCAACAAGGATATATTGATGAATATTCTTTAACTCGTCCTGTTAAGCGTAATCCTAAATACGATAGTGAGCCAATGGGAATTGATGATTATGAACATGAAAGTAATGAAGGCTTAATGCAATCCTTATTGACAATTGCTGATCAATATAGCGATGAAAAAATTATGGAATTTATGGATAGAGCATTCCAAGGTAATAAAGAAATCGATATTAAATCTATCGCTATCAAAGATGTAGAAGATTTTATTATGATTATTCTTGGATCAGTTAAAGCCGATTCTCGCTATTCATTTTATGAACTTAAACGTAGCAATCCAATGGAACAAATCTTAAAAGAAGAAAAATACAGCATGCCTAATTATGGTTATGCAAGAAAGGAAAAGTAGTAATGTTTGAAGAACAATATTTAAAACTATCAAACGCAGAAAAAGAAGATTTTGCACGTGTTGTAAATAATCTATTACTCAAATCATTTGTTTTGCGTGAAACATATGATCGTCATGCTAAAATTATGAAATCAAATCGAGATTATTCTTTCATAGAAAGAAATATTGAAATGATTAGAGAATATTTAGCTTTTTCTGGATGGACAATCGAAAAAGATTCTCGTCTTGGAGTAGTTATGATAAATAACGAATATCAAGATAACCATATTAGAATTGACTTTATGACTTCATTGATGGTTTATGCATTAAGATATGCATATGAAATTAGAAGAGAAGAAGATCAAATGACAACCGATGTATATTTTTCAGCATCCGAACTAATGAAGATTCTGATCGATAAAGGTTTAATTAAGCAAGATAAAAAGCCTTCTGCAGTGGCAATGGCTTCATCTTATCGTTTCTTAGAAAATCATAATATAATTGCTCGTGATACTGGTGATTTTAGAGATAGATCATTAACATTCTATATTTTACCTTCAATTTTATTTGTTATTGATATGGATAAGATTAATGCTATATTTGATGAAGTGGAAAAATCTGGACAAGATTTAGATATGTTATAGGAGGAGTAAGTTTATGAAATTATTGAAAAAAGTTAGAATAATTAACTGGCATTACTTCTATAATGTGACATTTGAAGTAGATCAAGTAAACTTTTTAACAGGACAAAATGCTGCTGGTAAATCTACTTTAATCGATGCGATGCAAGTAGTTTTATTAGGTGATACATCTGGTAGAACTTTTAATAAAGCAGCGAATGAAAAATCAGGTCGTACCTTAAAAGGTTATTTAAAAGGTGAGATTGGTGATGATGGATTAGGTTCTTATAAATATTTAAGAACAGGGAGATTCTCATCCTACATTGTATTAGAATGGTTTGATGACACTGAAAACAAGTCATTTTGTACAGGATGTGTGTTCGATGTCTATGATGATGGCAGTGAAGAACATCACTTCTTTGTAATCAATGATGCAATATTTGAAAATGGATTCGTTTCTAACGATATTCCAATGTCATATAAACAACTTCAAGAATATTGCTCAATCTATTATAAAGCAGGCGATTATTATTTTGCAGATAGCAATGCTCAATACCAAAATAAATTAAAAGATGTTTTTGGTGGACTAAAAGATAAATATTTTAGTTTATTTAAAAAGGCTGTTTCATTTACACCAATTACTAACATTGAACAATTTTTAACTGAATATGTTTGCGACGTTCCAAACGAAATTAATATCGATTCGATGAGAAATAACATTCAACAATATAAACGTTTAGAAATTGAAGCAGAAAATATGCAATTTAAAATAAATCGTTTGGAAGAAATTCATCGTCACTATGAAGAATATGATAAACGTAAACAAGAATTAAAGTTAGCATCTTATGTATCTAAGAGAATTACTTATCAAGTATTCTTAAATTCTATTCAAAATTTGCAAAAAGATATTTCTTCATCAGAAAATAGATTATCTGAAATTGTGAAAGAATTAGCTTCAATTGATTCTCAACTTGAGTCCTTACATAAACAAAAAGAAGGGTTAATTGCAGAAAAGGTATCTTCTGGTGCATATCAATTAACAAATGATTTATTACAAGCAAAATTAAAAGCGGAAGAAAAAATTAATGAGTTAGAGAGCAAGTTAAAAACTATTCAACAAAATTTCTCTTCATATATTATGAATTATGAAAATTCCGCTAAGAAGATTTTAGCTTTAGCTTCTTCAGTTAAAGAAAATAGAGTTTATCTTCAATTTAAGAAAGATGTTGATCAATTGATTGAAACCTCTCAAGATATGGCTGAAAAAGCAGAAGAATTTAAAAAAGTTTTACATGGTGAAGAAGATATTTCCGCTAAATCTTTACTTCTTTTCAAAGAAGCAATTGAATCTTTCAAAACTAATATTTTAGATGTTTCTATTTCATTGAGAGGTACACTAGCCGATATGGTAGCTCGTCATGCTTTTGCACGTCAACAAGTACTTGATATGAAAAATGGCACTAAGATGTATGATTTTGCATTAACAAAAGTAAAGAGTGAACTTCAACATAAATTATGTGATTATTTCAACGAAGATGTTAAGGTTTTAATTTATGCTGATTTAGTCGATATTAAAAATCCAAAATGGACAAAAGCAATCGAAGGTTTTATCTCAAGTCAAAAACAAAATTTATTTGTAGAAGATAAATATTATGAAGTGGCTAATAGAATTCTTCCAGATATTATGAGAGCAAATCAATATTATCGTACTGGTATCGTTGATGCTGAAAAATTAAGAAAAGCTAATTTTATTCCAGAAAAGAATTCATTAGCGGAAGAAATTATTACCGATCATACTGGTGCTAGAGACTACACATTCTTCTTGTTAGGACGTATATTAAAGTGTGAAACATTTGCTGAAGCTAGAGAATGTGGTCATGGTATCACTCCAAAAGCAGAAGGATATCGTAACTATGCTTCTTTCGTATTACCAGAAAAATCTTATCAATATCCTTTATTAGGTAGAAAAGTATCATTCGAAGTGATGAGAGTGAAAGAAGAAGAAGTGAAACAAAATGAAAGTTTAATTCAAGTTCTAAGAACTTTAAATGATTCATTAGCAGAAGTAAATAAACTAGATTCACTTAACAATTACGAAGTGGAAAGTGCTAAAGAGATTCTTGATGAAGCAGGTGCTTTACCAGGCTTAAAAGAGAATTTAAAACGATATAGTGATGAACTTGAAAATACTGGTTCACTTGAAGTAAGTCAAATCGAAAATAAGATTAGAAAAATCGATGAGGACATTAAGGCTTTACAAGATGATAAAGAACAATTGATCAGTGAAAGAGGAACATTAAATCAAACAATTAAAGTTATTAATGAAGAAAAAATTCCTCAACAAATTGAAAAATCTAATATTATCTTAAGTGAAATCAAAGAAAATTTCGATGAGATGTTTATCAATGAAATTGCTCTTCCTAAATTCAATGAAGAGATTGAATCTGGTAAATCTTTAGCGGATATTCGTATGACTTATGATGATTTATATACTCGTTCTCAAAATAAGATTAAGCAACAATTATCTCTATTAAATGAATTGAGAAGAGAATATGTATTAACTTATAAATTATCATATGATATTACCAAGGATACTAATGAAGACTTTGAACGTGATTTAACTTCACTTCGTGACGTCTTACTTCCACAATATCAAGATAAGATTAAAAACGCTTATGAAAAGGCCACTAAAGAGTTTAAAGATGACTTTATCTTTAAATTAAAGACATCTATTGAAAATGTTAGAACACAAATCGATGATTTAAATGAAGCTTTAAAAGATGCTCAATTTGGACAAGATAGTTATCTCTTTACGGTAACTCCTGCTCCTCAATATCGTGAGTATTATGATATGATTACCGATGATTTATTGCTAACATATGGTAATAATTCACAAGAATATTTTGAAAAATATGAAGGTGTCATTACTTCGTTATTTAAAGCCATTGGGGATGTATCAGGTACAAGTGATCAAAATTCTGTTCTTGAACAAAATGTGGCAAAATTTACTGATTATAGAACATATTTAATGTTCGATATGATGGTTAAAAAAGGAGAAGGAAAATCTTATTCTCTTGCTAAAAATATTAAGAAACAATCTGGTGGTGAAACACAAACACCATTCTATGTATCTATCTTAGCGTCATTTAGTCAATTATATCGTATACACCAAACTGGTTCATTATCTAATTCCATTCGTTTAGTTATTTTCGATGAAGCCTTCTCGAAGATGGACTCAACAAGAATTATTGAATCTATTAAAATTTTAAAGAACTTTGGCTTGCAAGTAATCTTATCTGCACCATCTGAAAAAGTCGCTGATTTATCGAAATTAGTTGATAAAACATTGCTTGTTTCTCGACAAAATAATCGTTCTTTTGTTGATTCATTTGAAATTAAAGGCGAAAAATAATAGGAGGTTTTTATGAACTTTTTTACAGTTTTCTATGCAGGAAGTGTAAATTTTGATTTGCTTTTAAGCTTTTTGTTAGTATTTGCTCTACCTATAGTTATTACAATTTGCATTGCAAGATTTAGAGGAGTTTTTGCTGCTTTATTCTTTTTACCAACACTATATGGAGGAGTTTATTTATTAGATAGCAAAATTGATTTTATTGCTTCATTGAGTTCAAATTCTTCTACTTTGTTGCAAGCTATCGGATATTTATGTACTATTGCTGTAGATATTCATTTATTGTTCCATTATTCAATTATTAATCCAATTATACAAATTTTAAATGTTGAATCGGGCCCTACTTTTGATGTTCTAACCTCAGAATATTTAGCGGTTATACCATATTGTATATTATTTATTATACTTTATATATTTGTACATATTCGTAAACCTAAAGCAGTCGATTAATATTTGTTGCCTTACTGATGCTTGATATTAAGCTAAAGTAAGGCTTTTATTGTTTTTTTGTACTTTTTTTATATAATTCACGTGTTATAATTTATTTGATAGGTAATAGGAGGAACAGATTATGAGCGATAAAAAGATAGTTGCTTTTATTTTAGCGGGTGGTAAGGGTACACGACTTGGTTCCTTAACAAAAAAGAATGCTAAACCTGCAGTTTGGTATGGAGGAAAATATCGCATTATTGACTTTGTATTAAGTAATGTGGCTATTTCTAATATCAATTCAGTGGCAATCGCTACGCAATATGAATCTGTTGAGTTAGTAAATTATACATCTAATGGTCAATTTTGGGGATTTAATGGTATAAATTCAGAGTTTTCAATTTTATCACCTCGACAAAAAGAAGAAGGTCAAGCTTGGTATGATGGTACTGCTGATGCAGTATATAAAAACTTAGATTTCCTCGATTCAAGAAAGCCAGACTATGTTTTAATCCTATCCGCAGATCATATTTATCGAATGGATTATCAAAAACTAATATCATTTCATGAAAGTAATAAAGCCGACTGTACGATTTGTACAATTGAGGTGCCTTTAGAAGATAGATCGCGTTTTGGCATGGTTAATTTTGATGATAAGCGACGCCTGATTGAATTTGAGGAAAAACCAAGACAAACAAAACTGGTCGAAGCTTCAATGGGGGTATATGTTTTTAATTATAAAGTATTGCGCGACGAATTAATAAAAGATAGTAAAGATGAAAAATCATCCCATGATTTTGGAAAGAATATTATACCTCGTTTATTAAGTGCGAAAAAGAAAGTATATTGTTATCTTTTTGATGGTTATTGGCGCGATGTTGGTACTATTGAATCTTTATGGAAAGCAAATTTAGATTTAATTAACACTAAAGAAGCAAAGGAACTTTTCGGAGATAACGAAAATAATCGTGTAATGTCACAAGATAATAGATCGCTTCCTCAATATATTGGTCCTAATGCAAGAGTAACTTCTTCATTGATAAATCAAGGTTCTATTATTTTTGGAAGAGTAGATAATTCTGTCATCTTTTCTAATGTCTATATTGAAGAAGGGGCTGTTGTTCAAGATTCAGTATTAATGCCAAATTGTCATATAGGGAAAAACGCTAAAATATATAAAGCTATTGTTGCATCTGATGTGACTATTGAAGAAAATAGGGAAGTTAATCTTGAACAAGAAAAAGTTGTTCTTATCAATTCTTAGGAGGAATATTTATGCCAGAAGTTATTGGTTTTTTAAATTTACATAATGCACCATATTTAGGTCAAATAAATCAAAATAGGGCTTTAGCGGCTGTATCTTTTTTGGGCAGATATGCCATTTGCGATATTCCTTTATCAAATTTAACTAATTCAGAAATTTCCAATATTGGAGTTTTAGTAAATCGTTCTCCTCGTTCTATGATTATGCATATTGGTTCTGGAAAACAATATACAGTTAACACGAAAAAAGGAAAGACAGTCATTTGCTTTAATGAAAAATATGCAAATAATCCTCACTATAACACGGATATAAATAATATTATTGAAAATAAATGGTTCTTAGATGAAGCAAATAGTAAATATGTGGTAATTGTCCCTACTCATCTACTTTATCGTTTAGACTTTAGAAAAGTAATAGAACAACATAAGAAGAGTAATGCAGATTGTACCTTAGTTTACAAGCATATTACCGATGGTCGAAATCAATTTATTGACGAAAATATTTTGCTTCTCAACGATAAGAAAAAAGTGATTAATATCACTAAAAATAAAGGCTTGGTTGAGGATATTAATGTTTCGATGGAAACTATTATTATCAGCACTGAAAAATTAAGAGAAATAATTTCCTTTGCTTCCAAAACATCATCATTTTTATCTTTGATGGATGTGATTAGATATATTTGTAATACAATAGATGTTGATACATTTGAATATGATGGATATCTTCGATCAATCAATTCTTTGCATCGTTATATGGAATGTTCTTTAGAATTGCTTGATTTTAATATCTTAAATGAATTATTTGATTCAAAATGGCCAATTTATACTAAAACTCATGACACACCTCCAGCTTCATATTTAGAAAATGCATGGGTAAGAAATTCCTTTATTTCTAACGGAGCTGTTATCGATGGAAAAGTAGAAAATAGCGTTGTTTGTCGTGATGTTAAAATTGGAAAAAATTGTGTTATAAGAAATTCGATTGTCTTAAGTGGAACATCTATCGCTGATGAAGCAATTTTAGAGAATGTCATCGTCGACAAAAATGCGAAAATTTTATATGTTAAAGAACTTCGTGGTACGAAAGAGAATCCTTTATATATCGGACTTGGAGATGTGATTTAAGATGAAAGTTTTAATGGTAAGTGCAGAAACAAATCCTTTATTTAAATGTGGAGGTCTAGCTGATGTTGTCTATTCGTTATCAAAAAAAATTGTTACTTATAAACAAAGGGTAATCGTTTTAACTCCTTTTTATAAAAAAGTTATACGAAATTTTAATGAAGATAATGCAGAAGTTTTTTTTCAAACAAACATAACATTTAAAAATCAATTAATTTCTGTTAATTATATTAAATATGTTTATGATGGTATTGAGTTTTGGTTAATTGAAAACGACGAATATTTTTCTCGTGAAAAGATTTATGGGTATGAAGATGATGATGAAAGATTTTTATTTTTCGCTCTTGCAAGCGCTGCGCTAATATCAAAAAAGCATGTTTCTTTTGATATTATCCATCTTCATGATTGGCACACAGGACTAATACCTGGAATTTTATTTCATGAGATGATTGTTCCTAAATTCATCTATACAATTCATAATCCTTTATTTAAGGGTTATATAAGTAAAGATAAAATAAAGTATTATTATGGTGATTTAGATCTTCCTAATAAAATTATTAATTGTGATGGATATATATCGATGTTAGAAACTGGCATTATAATGTCATCAAAAATAACTACTGTATCACCTAATCACGCGATTGAATTATTGCGTGAACCTCGATATGGATTAAAAGAAACTTTATCGAATCGAGGCAAAGATTTTTTTGGAATACTTAATGGAATTGATGTAAAAGAATTCAATCCGCATAAAGATAGTTATATTTTTCATAACTATTGTGTTGAAAATGTTTTGTGTTATAAAAAAGAGAACAAATTTAAATTATGTGAAAAATTTAATATTGGCCATCCTGAATATCCTTTGTATGGTATAGTTTCGCGATTAACTTACCAAAAAGGAATCGATTTAATTCTTGATTCTATCGAGGAATTAGTAAAATTAAATTGTAACTTCATCTTTTTGGGGGTTGGCGATAAGGAACTTGAGTCAAAACTAAAAGCCTATGAAGATAAATATCCAAAAAATATTAAAGTAATATTTTCATATTCGGATGAAATTGCGCATCAAATATATGCTTCAAGTGATTTCTTTTTAATGCCATCATCTTATGAACCTTGTGGGATCGGGCAAATGATTGCATTGCGATATGGTAGTATACCAATCGTTAGGGAAGTTGGTGGTTTGAAAGACACTATTAAATCATTTAACGGATTGAATGAAGATGTTGCGACCGGCCTATCTTTTTATTCATATACTAAAGAAGCGTTAATTAACACTGTCAAATATTCTTTAGAATTATTTTCAAATAAAAGGATTTTTGCAAAAATAATTCATAATGCTATGCATGAAGATAATTCTTGGACTAAATCATATCGGGAATATTTATCTTTATACAATGACGCTATTTTAAATAAATAACTTTGTGCATATAAAACAATAGCTATAATTCTATATTTATATATTAATTAAATAGATATATTTGATAGATTATAGCTATTTTTTTGGTTTTTTATATTAGATTTTATATTTATTTATATGTTTATATTTTTTAATTGATTTTTATTTTTACACTTTTTATAATAATCTTGTATTTGAAGTAGTAACTTATTATTAATTTATAGAAAGCTATTGTTTGATGGAAAATAGTAATTAAAGTAAGCGAACTCGTCAATAAAAAAATACATGGTTGCTACATTATAGCTGTAATTAAGTGGGAAATTTTCCAAACTAAGGTGGTACCGCGCGGAAGCGTCCTTAGAGCGGAATGTTTTTTTATTTTTTGGAGGTAAAAATGAGTTACGATTTTTCTAACATTGAAAAAAAATGGCAAAAGTATTGGGATGATCATAATACGTTCTATTGCGATGTTTATGATTTTTCAAAGCCAAAATATTATGTATTAGATATGTTCCCATATCCATCTGGGGTTGGTCTTCATGCCGGCCATCCTGAAGGATATACCGCAACTGATATTGTTTCAAGAATGAAAAGAATGCAAGGATATAATGTACTTCATCCAATGGGATATGACTCATTCGGTCTTCCTGCAGAACAATATGCCATTGCAACTGGTAATAATCCAGATGGGTTTACACAAGAAAACATAAAGAATTTTACCAAACAATTAAAAGAATTAGGTTTTGATTACGATTGGAGCAAATGCATTGCTACTTCTGATCCTTCTTATTATCGTTGGACTCAATGGATATTCAAAAATTTGTATTTAGATGGTTACGCTAAAAACATTGATATGCCAGTTAACTGGTGTGAAGAACTAGGTACTGTTTTATCCAATGATGAAGTTATAGATGGAAAGAGTGAAAGAGGAGGATACCCTGTTGTACGTAAAAATATGAAACAATGGGTTATAGATCAACCTTCATTTGCCGAAGAGTTATTGGAAGGCTTAGATAAAATTGATTGGCCATCATCTACAAAAGAGATGCAAAGAAACTGGATAGGAAAATCTATCGGTGCTTTAGTGGATTTTGAAGTAGCTAATACTTCTTATAAATTCACAGTATTTACCACTAGATGTGATACATTATTCGGCGCTACATATTGCGTTCTTTCACCAGAGCATGAATTAGTAAAAAAGATTATGACTTCTGATCATAAAGAAGAAGTAGAAGCTTATATCCAAAAAGCTGCTTCTAAAAGTGAACTTGAAAGGACTGATTTAAATAAAGATAAAACTGGTTGCTTTACCGGTGCTTACGCTATTAATCCAGTTAATAATAAACAAGTCCCTATTTGGATATCTGATTATGTTTTAGCAACATATGGAACAGGTGCTATTATGGCGGTACCTGCTCATGATGAAAGAGACTACGCTTTTGCTAAAAAATTCGGATTGGAAATAATTCCTGTTCTTGAAGGAGGAGATGTCTTAAAAGAAGCATTTGTTGGAGATGGAACTCATATTAATTCCTCATTCCTCAATGGATTGAATAAGCAAGATGCAATCGATAAAATGATCACTTATTTAAATGAAAAAGGAATTGGACAAAGAAAAGTTAATTATAAATTTAGAGAATGGATTTTTGCTCGTCAAAGATATTGGGGTGAACCTGTTCCAGTTGTTTATCAAGAAAATGGTGATATTCACGTTCTTGATGATGATGAGTTACCACTTGTCCTTCCAGAATTATCTGATTATAAAGGAAAGAATGGTAAAGCACCACTAGAAAATGCTACTTCTTGGAAAGAATATAATAAGAATGGTATTAAAGGAAAAAGGGAAACATCAACTATGCCTGGCTCAGCTGGATCTTCTTGGTATTATATGAGATATATTGATCCAAATAATGATAAAATATTTGCGGATAAAGAATTATTGAATCATTGGTTACCAGTCGATCTTTATATAGGTGGACCTGAACATGCAGTCGGTCACTTAATGTACGCCCGCATATGGAATAAATATCTTTTTAAAAAAGGTTATTTAGATCATGATGAACCATTTAAGAAATTAGTCCATCAAGGTATGATTCTTGGTTCGAATGGAATTAAAATGGGTAAAAGATATCCAGAATTTGTAATTAATCCTTCTGATATCGTGGCTAAATTTGGTGCTGATACGCTTAGACTTTATGAAATGTTTATGGGCCCTTTAGAAGCTAGTAAACCATGGTCAAATCAAGGTGTGGAAGGAGCACATAGATTTTTAGATAGAGTTTATAGAATTATTGTAGAAGCAAATATTATTTGTGAAGAGAATGTTCCTGAACTTGATTTTGTTTATAATCAAACAGTAAAAAAAGTTACAGAAGATTATGAAAATTTAGCTTTTAATACCGCTATTTCACAAATGATGATATTTATTAATGAAGTCTATAAAGTTAACAAATTGCCAAAAGCATACGCTGAAGGATTCGTCAAAATGATCAGTTGTATTGCTCCTCATATCGGTGAAGAAATGTGGGAGAAATTAGGCCATAAAGGAACAATTGCTTTTGAGTCTTGGCCTACTTATGATTCATCAAAACTTGTTGTCTCAACAGTAAAAATTGCTGTTCAAATTAATGGTAAATTAAGAGAAGTAATGGAAATTAATAAAGATGAAGATGATGAAAAAGTAAAAGAGTTAGTTTTAAATAATGAATCGATAAAAAATAGATTACAAGGACTAACAATTAGAAAAGTAATTGTAGTAAAAAATAAAATTGTTAATATAGTTGCTAATTAATTACAAAATTCTTTGATAAAATTTGATAATTTCATTTTGAGGTGATAGTGATGCTTCAAATTGAGATTATTAGTGATTTTGATGAAGATGTTTTAGTGGAAAAAGTAAATTACTTTTTAAAACAGATTGATGAATGTTTGATACAGGATATTAAATATTCTCAGTCTGTTTTTTCATTAAATAAAGAATATCGATTCCTATATAGCATTTTGATTATTTATCGATGTAGATAACGCTTTCATTTTTAAATGAAGTTTGCTAAAATAGATTTTAGGTTGAGGCTGTTTTATGAAAAAAAATTATTTTTTAATACCATATTTGATGTTAGGAATGATTTTACTTCCTTCATGCGCGAAAGAGAGCTCTTCATCTGCTAATAAGGGCACGTTAGAAGAGGATTTAGTATATTTAATGAATAATCCATGTGAAGAATTTTCGGATAGTTCTACTTATTTCTTCTCTATACCATCTAAAAAGATGGTTCCATATTATGAGGAAGGATTTTATTATACAATTACAATAGCTTATGCTTCTCAAGTAGTAAAAGGATTACATGTAATTATGGTTCCTGAATCAAAAAAAAGTGATTATTATTCAAATATGACTTCTGTCGGATATGATTTTGATATCACTTTAGTTGATAAAGCGAATGAAGAAGATCGCAAGAATGGAAAATTTAAAGGTATTAATGTATCTTATAAATCTGATATAGATGATGAAACTTTTTATCTATTTGTCAGTTCTTCTTCACAAGAAACAAAAGAAATATTCAAAATTTCCAACTTTCAATAATGGAGGGATTAAATATGTATGAAGATTTAATTATTGCAAAATTAGAAGATGAATGCGATGTTTCTAAAGAGCATGCACAAGCTGTCATCGATATGCTTAATGAAGGAAATACAATCCCTTTTATTGCTCGTTATCGAAAAGAAAAAACAGGTTCAATGTCCGATGAAACACTTCGTCAATTTTATGAAAAATATACTTATTTAGTTAATTTCTATGATCGCTTAAATACAATTTCTAATTCTATCACTGAACAAGGTAAGATGACTGAGGAAATTAACAATGCATTATTAAATGCTAAAACGCTAAGTGAATTAGAAGATATTTATCGCCCATATAAGCCAAAGAAAAAAACTCGTGCAATTATTGCAAAAGAAAAAGGCTTAGAACCTTTAGCTAATTTCATTTTAGAGCAAGATGAAACAAAATCATATATTGAATACGCTAAAACATTTGTTGATGAAGAAAAGAATGTAATGAATGTTGAAGAAGCTATTCAAGGTGCGAAAGATATTATTGCTGAAATCTTTTCTGATTCGGCAAAAATACGAAAATCAATTAGAAATAATACTTTTAAAAAAGGTTTAATCGTGACCAAAAAAGATGGTGATGATGAACGTGGCACTTATCAAATGTATTATGATTATAATGAGAATATTGCTCGTATTGTATCGCATCGAATTCTTGCAATAAATCGTGGCGAGAAAGAAAAAATATTGAAAGTGACAATATCTTCACCTGATGAAGAAAATAAAAATTATATTTCTCGAGAATATGTAAAATCAACTGGTGAATATAAAGCCTTATTAGATGATGTAATTGAAGATTCTTATAAGAGATTGATAATGCCTTCGATTGAAAATGAGATTAGATCAGATTTATTTGAGATGGCAGAAAATACTTCGATTGAAGTCTTTAAATCTAATTTAAAAGAATTATTATTATGTGCACCAACTCATAATAAAGTAATTCTTGGATTTGACCCAGGTATTAGAACTGGTTGCAAAATTGCTATTGTTGATCAAACTGGTAAAGTTTTATATCATGAAGTTTTGTTTGCCACTATAAATGATGAAAAGAGATTGAAAGTCGAAGCGATGAAGCTTGCAAAAATGATTATAGATTATAAAGTTGATTTAATTTCATTAGGTAATGGTACTGCTTCAAGAGAAAGTGAAAGATTTATTCGTGATTTAGTTTTTAAAACTTATCCAAATGCTAAAGTTGATTATGTGATAACAAATGAAGCAGGAGCTTCTGTTTATTCGGCTTCAAAGCTCGCTACTGAAGAATTACCAGATCTTGATGTTTCCTATCGTGGTGCTGTCTCTATGGCGAGAAGAGTACAAGATCCTCTAGCGGAATTAGTTAAAATTGATCCAAAATCGATTGGTGTTGGACAATATCAACATGATATGAATCAAAAACATCTTTCAGAAGCTTTAGGTGGTGTTGTCGAAAGTTGCGTTAATACTGTTGGCGTCGATTTGAATGTCGCTTCTCCATCACTTCTTTCATATGTATCTGGTATCAACATGACAATCGCTAAAAATATTGTTTCATATAGAGAAACTAATGGTGAGTTTAAATCTAGGAAAGATTTATTAAAAGTTTCTAAACTAGGTAATAAAGCCTTTGAGCAATGTGCAGGATTTTTAAGAATTAGAGATGCTGATCCTCTAGATAATACTGGAATACATCCAGAAAGCTATGAAATTGCTTCTTCACTATTATCCTTATTAAATATAGAGAAAAAAGATATTGGCACTCAAAAATGTGTAGATGCCTTAAACGCTAATATTAATATAGATAAATTAGCCTCTCAACTTAATGTGGGGGTCGAAACATTAACTGATATTATAGAAGAATTAAAGAAACCAGGAAGAGATATTCGTGATCTAAATGTACAAGCTAAATTAGATAACGATGTTATTGATATTGCTGATTTAAAAGAGGGTATGATTTTAAATGGAACGGTCAGAAATATTATTGACTTTGGTGCTTTTGTAGATATTGGCGTCCATCAAGATGGACTTGTTCATATATCACAAATTTCATCTAAATATATTAAACATCCATTAGATGTTCTTAAAATTGGTGATATTGTAAAAGTTAAGGTTATATCTTTAGATATAGCAAAAAAGCGTATTGGTCTTTCTATAAAAGAGGCTAATAATTAAAATTTTGATTATATATAAATTATGATGTTATTAAAAAAAGATAAAAATAAATAAAAAATATAATTTATTATTGAAAACGCTATCATAATTTATTTATAATAATACTAGATATGGTAAACATATCATTTTCATTATAATAAGAAAGGGAGAATTTAAAAAATGAAAAAAAGAAATTTATTAGTACTAGCAGGTGCTTTACTCATTGGTAGTGGTGCTCTAGTAGGTTGCGGAGGCTCAAAAACTTCCGAACAAAAAACAGTTGACTTAAAAGTTTGGTGTGCTAATGAAGACTTCGAATTTATGAGTGCAACAATTGAAAAGTTCAAAGCTGCAAACCCAGATACAACTTACAACTTTACAGTTGAACCAGTTTCTGAAGGTGATGCATTAACAACAGTTCAAAAAGATTTATCTTTAACTGCTGATGTATTCCACTTTGCAGGTGACCAATTAGTCACATTACAAAAGAACGGTGCTCTTTATGAAATTCCAGCTTCTTTCACAGCTGGCTTAGGTCTTTCAGAAGGCTGCTTAGGCGCAGGTCAATTAGAAGGAAAACAATATGGTCTTCCATTTACACCTAACACATATTTCTTATACTATGATTCATCAGTTTATTCTGAAGAAGATGTAGCATCAGTTACAAATATGTTAAAGGTTGATGTTGCTGCTAAGAAAACAGGTTACAAATACAATGCAGCATTTGATATGGGTAACTCTTGGTACTTCCAATCAATTATGTATTCTTCAGGCGCAACAATGAATGAATCAACAGGTAAATTTGACAACGGTGAAGCAGCAGCTAAATTCGTTGCAAAATGGAACCAAAACACAAAATTAGTTAT
>JBJFEV010000024.1:0-3674 GCA_051891155.1 Bacilli bacterium | reverse complement strand
ATTTACTTCATACATTAGGTGTACCTACCCATATAAGGGGATATCAATTTATTAGAGATGGCGTAATGATAATATATAATAATAGTAATATTTCATATATAACAAAGGATGTTTATCCTACTATTGCAGAAAAATATAATACTACCCCATCCCGTGTTGAAAGAGCAATAAGACATGCTATAGAAATAAGCTGGTCTAGGGGAGACATTAATGTGATGAATGATATGTTTGGCAATAGTTTAGATTTAGATAGAGATAAGCCAACTAATTCTGAGTATTTAACGACGATTGCTGATCGGTTAAAGATATCAGATGAATTAGTTTTTACTTAGAAAAGGAATACAACTAAAAATTGTATTTTTTTTTAATACATGATATTATTAACAAAAGGTGATTGATTATATGAAAAAAATTGTTACCATAATTTTTGATGGATTTGGTATGAGAGATGAAGAAAAAGGAAATGCTATAAAAGCAGCAAATATGGTTAATTTCAATAAATTTTGGAAGGAATATCCACATGCTCTTTTGGAAGCTTCCGAGGAAAAAGTAGGTCTTACTAAAGGCCAATTTGGTAATAGTGAAGTAGGTCATATGACAATCGGAGCAGGAAGACTAGTTAAACAAAATGAAACGATAGTAAATGAATTATTAGCTAATATAGAGAATAATGAGGTATATAGAGAACTTATTAAAGATAATGATAAAAGAATTCATTTAATGGGTCTTTGTAGTGATGGAAATGTTCATGCTGGGATAGATGATTTTATTAATATGTATAATTCCTTAGTAAAAAGAGGTTTTACTAAAATTTATTTTCATTTAATAACAGATGGAAGAGATACTAATCCAATGAGTGCTTATAAATATATTAAAATGATAGAAGATGAAATAAGAAAAAATAATATTGGAACAATTGCAACAATTTGCGGTAGATATTATGCAATGGATAGAGATGATAATTATAAAAGAACAAGCCTTTATTATGATTTAGTGGCAAGAGCAAAAGGAACTGATATAAAGAATATTGAAAAAGCACTTAATAGTTGTTATAAAATTAAAGAAACAGATGAATTTATTAGACCGTTGCTTGCCAATGAAGAAGGTAAAATAAAAAATGGCGATATATTGATTTGGATGAATTATCGAGCTGATCGTTCAAAACAAATTTTATCTGCATTTACTGATCCTGATTATACAAATTTTAGTACCTTAAAAATGGATGATTTAAAAGTATATTCTTTCTTCCCTATTGATAAAAACATAAACACGATTTCTTTTCTAGAAAAACCTGTGGTTAAAAACCCATTAGGTCTTTACTTATCTGAATTAGACTTTACACAAGCTCGGATTGCTGAAAGTGAAAAGTTTCCACATGTTACCTATTTCTTTGATGGTGGCTATAAAGGCAAGATTAATAAATGTAATACCTTTGAAATACCATCACCAAATGTTAAAACTTATGATTTAATGCCTGAAATGAGCGCAATTCCAGTTACAAAAAAAGTTATTGAATGCATGATGCAAGATTATGATTTTATATTAGTCAATTTTGCTAATCCGGACATGGTAGGACATACTGGCAACTTCTTGGCGGCTTCAAAAGCGTGTATGGCAGTTGATCTTTGTTTAAGTAAAATTGTTGAAAAAGCAGAAGAAAATTTTTATAAAGTAATTCTTCTTGCCGATCATGGTAATGCTGATATTATGATAGATGAAAATGATCAACCTGTTACAACTCATACCCTAAGTAAAATACCATTTATTTTAATGGATGATAATGTTAAATTAAAGGATGAAGGTGATTTAACAATGGTTGCACCAACTATCTTAGAATATATGGAAATTGCTCTTCCTGAAGAAATGAAAGAAACTGAAAGTTTAATTATGCGAGGTTAAAATGAAAAAAATAGAACAATTTGATTATGAAAAACTAAACTATCAAAGATATCTTAAAAAGATTCAAGATATTTTGAAAAATGATGAATTACAACAGCTGGGAATACAATATAGTTCCTTAACTAAAACAGATTATAATTATCCTGTGGATTGTTTAACTATTGGTAATGGAAAAAAAGAATTATTTATAGTTGGAGGAACACATGGAAGTGAAATAATAGGAGTAGACTTTATCCTTAATTACATAAATCAGTTATCAAATTTTCAGGAGTTTGATCCCAATAAGTTAAAATTAGTGTTTGTTCCTTTACAAAACCCTGAAGGATTTGATGTATCTTCAAATACTTTGAAAATAATCGATGATTCAGAATTTAATTCAAAGTCTCAAGAATATTATAAAAGTTATAGAACAGATTCTATTGCACATTTTGCAATACAAGAATTAAATTTGCTTTTTAATAAAGCAGAAAATGATATGACAATGAATCCCGTTAACTTTCTAGATGAATTAAAGAATTTAGTTAATAATAATGCTAGGTGGATACAATTAAAAGAAAATAGAGCAATACCTGGTTTGCAAATATTTATTGATTTAGTAAATTCTATAGATAAGGTAAATGATTATACGGAATTAAGAAATTCTTTGCTGTTTTGTTGTAATCAAACTCTGGAAAAAGCAAAATCTAATCTTCTTCAAGATTCCTTTCTTGCTACATTTATTTCTATAATAAAAAGCGGATTATCAGATGATAATAATTGGAAACGCATTGAAAATATTCAACTAACCAAAAACTATCAGCAAATGTTTAAGAATAGCGATTTTCAAGGTATTTCTAGTAATAAATTAAAAGAGAAAATTGAGATTTTATATGATGAATATGATTTGCCAAAAGGAAGTCAAATATCATTTGATCCTAATGGCAGTTTGGTTAATTTAAATGCCAATAATCCATTAAACACGGGAATTGAATCAATTAAGAGCGATAAGGTGGTATATAGTACTTCTACCAAGAGCAATTTAAGAAACTATTTTCCAGGACCCGTTGGATTACCAACAAGAGATATTTATAATTTTTCTTATGAAAAAGAAAATTTAGCGTTAGAAAGATTATTAAAAGAATCAATGGAAAACGGAAGATATTTATCAACATTTTTGTATCATGGTACGGGTGGAATGATTTATTATAAACCTTATCAAGAAGCTATGGATGAGTCTAATTATAATAAATTTATCGATTTTAATTCAGAATTAGCACAAATATATAGTGATAAAACTGGATATAAACTATTAGATGAATCAAGTTTGGAAGGATATGGTGATTATTTGAGAAGAACATATCCAGGAGTTCTACTAATTGAATTGTCTAAGATGGGAGGAAATCCAATAGCACCATATGGTGACATGAATAACATTTATAATGTTTTTAATGATAATATGAATGCGCTTAATGAAATTATTAAGTATTTTCAAAATCAAATAAGTCTTAATGATGATTATAGTCGTTAAGGCTAGAAGAAAGCAATACTAAATGGATTTAAAAATTGATAGTAGTTGATGCTATCAATTTTCTTTTATTTTTGGGAAAAATTAGCAAAAAAAGTGCTTGCTTTTCATATAATTAGTGTGGTATAATTTTATTCGTATGACTGCGATGACACGTGAGGTTGCTGATACGCTAGGATAAGTTGGTAAATATATTTATAGTGTTTCAGGTAATTTGCGCCGAGCAAGTCTATGCTAGATATAGACGAAAGGAGGACACTAAAAATGTCAA
>JBJFEV010000023.1:0-3691 GCA_051891155.1 Bacilli bacterium | reverse complement strand
GAAGAATCCTTGAGCGAGAAGCCCCCACTTCTATAAGTGGTGGGAGCATGTCACTCACTAACGCTTTCATGTTCTCTTTCCTTTATAATTAAAGATGTTTCCTTTTCCACATCAGGATAAAAATATTTTTTAGGAATTCGTTTTTTCTTTGGAAAGCCAGAAATTGCAAAAGGTCCTCGAGGCGAAATATACTTTTTATATTCCTCTTGATCGATTAATCCGAGTAATGAACATAAAGCTGCTTTAGAAGCCTTATGAACAAATAAATATAAAAAAGAATGACCTAATTTAGAAAACCAAGAAGGAAATCCTGTCTTTTCACTATTTAAGATATTAGTGGCAGTAATTCCTGGATGAACTAAACGATAAGTGGCATTAATTGAAGAAGCAGATAAAGCAACAAAAAGACGAGACAGACATAGTTTAGAAAAGCCATAAGCCTTATTTCTTGATAATTTCTTATATGATGTTATCTTTCTTTTAGAAGAACTTAAAAATGCAGTTAATGAAGTAACCATAACTACGCGTGTAGAATCATTCTCTAACTTTTCTTTCAATTGTTTCAAAAGATAATAAACACCTAAATAATTTGTTCCAAAAGTTAATTCATAACCATCTTCAGTTTTATAATCGGCTTTGGGAAAATATACGCCCGCATTTAAAATTAAACCATCAATCTTAATATCTTTTATCTTTTCAACAAAAGAAGTTATAGAGGCAAAAGAAGATTGATCATACTTAATAATCTCAATATTAACGGAAGGATACTGAGCTAATATTTTATTTTTTGCCTCTTTTGCTTTTCCTTCGTTGCGACACGCCATAATAATAGATGCATTAAAAGAAGCAAGATGAAAACATGTCTCTAGACCAATTCCAGAATTCGCCCCTGTGACTACGACAGTTTTCTTGCTTAAATCAATATAATTCTTCTTTAACCATTTTTCTACTTTCATTATTTAATAAGTTCCTCTAAATCCTTGATTAATAATGGTAGCTCATCTAATGTTTCTAAAGTAGCACCCGATGCATTGATATGACCGCCACCACGCCATTTAGATGCAACTACAGAAATATCGATAGTCTTTGATCTAATAGAAACACGATATGTACCTCTTTCTACTTCTTCTGTTACTGAGAACCAAATTGGCACTCCCCTAATTCCCGACATAATAGAAAGATATTCTTTACCTCGTTCTGAATCTATACCTAAAGATTTTAAATCTTTATCTTCTAAAATATAATAAGCGACACCTTTTTCCGTTACTTTAAATTGATTTAAAACAAATTTTTGAAGTTCAATAGACGCTAAATCCTTTTCATACATCTTTTCGTAAACATCACGAGCAGGTACAATACCAATTTCCATTAGTTTTGCAGCATTTCTCATCGTTTCAGCATTTACTGAAGAGAATAAGAAACGACCTGTATCACCAACTATTCCTGAGAACAAATATTTAGCGCATAATTTAGACATAGGATATTTTTTATTAACACTAAAAATAAAATCAGTTACTAATTCTGCACACGAAGATAATTCGTTATAAACGATATTAATATTACCATATTTATCAATATTTGGATGATGATCAAATTTAATAATTTTACTTCCCTTTTGGTATCTTTCGTCATCTATTCGTGATGTATTGCCTGTATCAACGACGATAGCAAGAAATTCTCCTTCAAAAACACTATCATCTAATTCCTCCATATAAGGATAAAGATAAGGCATAAAAGTCGAGTGATTTTTTCCTACATAATGAACTTCTTTACTTGGAAAATTATCCTTGATCCAAGCGACTAAACCTAGTTGAGTTCCAAGTGCATCATAATCTGGTCTTTGATGTCTGAAAACAATGATTTTTTGATATTTTTTTATGTCTTTTAATACTTCTTTATATTCTTTTTTGAATTGTTTAAACATAGTTTTGCTCCTTATTTGATCGTTTGTAAAAGATTTTTTAGTTTTAAATAAAAGATATCAATTTCATCTTTTGTATTTTTATAACTCAATGAAATTCGAATTGCATTTGTAGCTTCATCATCACTTTTCCCAATAGCTTTAATTACATATGAATAAGGGCTATGTTTTGATGAACAAGCTGACTTAGTCGACACATAGATTTCTTCATTTGATAGTCCTTCTGTAATAACACTAGCTTTTTTCTTTATTGAGAAGTTCAATATATATGGAGATGCATTTTGTGGCGAATTGATACTGACGCCTTCTATTTTCAATATTTTTTCTCTTAAGTATCGATTTAATTCTTCCACATATTGATAATGTTTCTCTCTATTCTCTAATGCGATTCTAATTGCTTTAGATATACATACCTCATAAGGGAAATTGTTTGTCCCAGATCGGATGTTTTGTTCTTGTCCTCCTCCAGAAGATAAAGGAAGAAGATCAATATTTTTCTTTTTTATTAATATACCAGAGCCCTTAAAGCCATTAATTTTATGGGCAGACATACTCATCATATCTATATTCTTCAATGATATATCAATTTTACCGATGGATTGAGTGGCATCAACGTGAAAGATAATCTTAGGATATTTTTTTAACATTTTACCGATTGCATCAACATCATTGATTGCGCCTATCTCATTATTTACCGACATGATAGAAACTAAAATAGTATCATCTTGTAAAGCTTCCTCTACTTGGTTTACACTTACTGTGCCTTCTTGGGAAACTGGTAGGTAAGTCACCTTAAAGCCAAATTGCTCTTCTAATTGAGCAAATGCATTTAAAACTGAAGGATGCTCCACATTAGTTGTGATAATGTGATTACCTCGATTTTTATATTTAAAAGACGCGCCTTTAATAGCTAAATTATTTGATTCAGTAGCTCCTGAAGTAAATATTACTTCACTTTCTTCTACATAAAAAAGTTTAGCAATTTGCTCTCTTGCTTTCTTTTCTAAATCAGCACTTACTTGTCCTAATTTATGATTAGATGCTGGATTGGCAAAATATTTTGTAACCACTTTATTAAAACTATCTAAAACTTCCTCACTTACTGGAGTAGTCGCGGCGTTATCAAAATAAATCATAATAACCTCCTATTTCATTTTATGAAAAGAATGAAAAAGGCTTATTTTATAAGCCTATTATTCTTCATTTGCTACTTCAGGACGAATTCTTTTTATCATTCCAACAGTTTCACCAATTGTATCGGTAAAATGACCTTGGAAGAATGATTCACTAGCAGATTTTAAAGTATATGAAACTTCCGCGAAATCTTGTAAATATTGATTTGCATAGACAATTGTTTCTTCTGCATATTGTCTTTCATCTGATTGTTTTTTTACATCTCTAAGGAGCTCGTTGATAAGTTCATCAGCAGCAAGCAAAGTGTCGTTCGCGGCAGCCACATCAATTGGTTTTACTTTGATGATATCGCCAATTCTTTCTAAATAGTCATATGCTGTATCAAAACGATTTTTCATCAATAAAGAAAATTCGTTAACCGCGATATCTCTCACCTCAGCTTGCGCATCTTTTAATTTAATAAAATATTCACAAATTTTGGAATAAGCATTTTCCGTATCACCTTTTAATGAACCTAAATAATTATTAAATTCATTGATGATACTATCGATTCTAAGTACTTCATTCTCTAAATCTTTAGTTTTAAAAACTAAGAAACTATAAGGTTGTTTTGTTGAAGAATGCATATATGTATCT
>JBJFEV010000022.1:0-3693 GCA_051891155.1 Bacilli bacterium | reverse complement strand
CTAGGTGCATAGCGGTCATACAAATAAAAATCATGAAGCAAAGCTCCTCTAACCACTAAAGCAAGATTATAACCATTATGTCTTTTCGCGTATAAAAACGCTTCATAAGCTACACTTAAAACATGATCATATACGGTCGTGTATTTATGATGCTTATAAGCTTTTTGAGATTGAAAAATTTCACTTTCCACAATAGGTTTAGCAATCATATAAAATTCTTGTTCAATAGATAATACTTTTCTTTGTTCCATAAATCTTTCCTCCTCTTATAATGCTTCTGATGCGAGATAGCCAGTAGAAAAGGCTAATTGTATATTAAATCCACCGGTTAAAGCGTCAATATCAATTACTTCTCCTACGAAAAACAATTTTTCTACAAGTTTAGATTCCATAGTAGATGGATTAATTTCTTTTACATCGACACCTCCACTAGTCACTATAGCATGGTCGATATTATCTAATCCATCGTAAGTAAATGGGAAATGTTTTAAATAAAATATAATTTTATCTCTATCCTCTCTTAATAATACATCAAGACTTTTATATTCTTCTACATTACATTTACTTAAAAATAAAGAAATGAAACTAAGAGGAAGAAGAGTTTTTAATAAGTCAAAAACAGTATTATTCTTTTTATCCTTAACCTCACGTAAAATACGATTTACTAATTGATCCTCACTTAAAGCAGGCTTTAAATCTAACTCTAAATTAACATGTTCTTTTCGATTAATTAAGGAAGATATCGTTAGTGATATCGGACCAGTTAAGCGTGATGGTAAAAACTCTAAATCACCAAATTCTTTATATTCAAATTTAGTGCCACTCGCTTTTAAAGTGACATTCTTTAAAGTCAAATTAATTAAGGAAGAAGGAATCTTCTCTTTTACTTTTATAGGAACTAAAGCACCAACTGGGGAAATAATATTATGAGAGAAAGAAGAAGCTAAACTATATCCGTCTCCACTTGATCCAGTCGCGGCATATGATTTTCCACCTGTAGCAATAACTAATGCATCACTTTTAAATATTCTACCACTTTGCGTTCTTATAACGAATTTATCATTCTCATTATTTTTATATGCACTAACTACTCTCTCTTTATAGATAAATATCACGCCTTCTTTAAGACATTCATTATGTAAAGTACGAATAATATCTAAACTTTTCCCACTTTGAGGAAACACTCTATTTCCTCTTTCAGTGACTAAAGGACATCCGTGACTATTAAAAAAATTTATCGTGTCAGCACAGCTCCATTTATTTAAAGCAGAATAAAGGAACTTAGAGTTAGTAACTACATTACCCATAATTGTTTTATTATCACTATCTGAGGTAACATTACATCTTCCTTTACCAGAGATAAACAATTTCTTGCCAACCTTCTCATTTCTTTCAATAACAGTAACATTATGACCTTTTTTACTTGCGTTAAGGCTAAAAAAAAGACCACTTGCTCCTCCTCCAACGACGATAATATCCATAGCATTCACTTCCTTATTTATTATTATATAATAAATTTATATATTTCGGAAAAGAAAACTCAATGAATGCAAGATATCTTTCTTCCACTCATTGAGCTTTATATTTTATATTAAGATAATTTAGATCCATCTTTCATATCTTTTGTAGGAGATACAAGAGATAAATTACCACTTTCATCGCTTGCACAAAGTATCATGCCTTCCGATGTATATCCCTTCATTGCTCTAGGAGGTAAATTGATAACTACACAAACTTTCTTTCCAATCAAATCTTGTGGAGCATAATGTTTTGCAATACCAGAAACCACTGATATCTTTCTACCTCCTCCAATAGAAACGATTTCATGGAGTAACTTAGAAGAAGGAATTGCTTCACATTCTAAAATAGTACCTACTCTCATCTCTACTTTAGCAAAATCATCGATAGTAATTTTATCTAATGGTTCTAAGAATACTTCTTCTTCATATTCTTTCTTTTGTGCTTCTTGAATCAATTTAACTTGTTCACTAACTTCCTTCATGTCTAAACGAGCAAATAATACTTCTTGTTCCTCAGGAAGAACATGATTATCTTCTAATAAACCAAATTTATCTAAATCTTCATATCTTCTAGCGGATGCATTAACAAGCTTTAACATTCTTTCACTTGTCTCTGGTAAGAATGGAGCGATAGAGGAAGCACCGATAATAATTGACTCAAGTAAGTTATACATTACTGTTTCTAGTCTATCTTTTAAAGATTCATCTTTAGCTAAAGCCCAAGGTTGAGTTTCTTCAATGTACTTGTTACATCTTCTAAAGATTTCAAATACTTGATCGAAAGCTTCTGCAATACGGTCTTTTTCCATCTTATCTTTAATTTTTTCTTTGATACTAGTAACAAGAGAAATTAAATCTTTATCCACTTCTTCTTCCACATGTTTATTAGATATTACACCATTAAAATATTTTTTACACATTGATAATGTACGATTGACTAAATTACCCATCGTATTAGCTAAATCAACATTATATTTCTCAACAATTAATTCCCATGTAACTGTACCATCTGCTTCATAAGGCATCTCGTGTAAACAATAATATCTTGTTCCATCAATTCCAACAATCTTTTCTACATCGTCAGCATAGATAACATTTCCTTTAGACTTACTCATCTTTTCGCCACCTTGAAGAAGCCATGGGTGACCATAGATATGTTTAGGTAATGGTATATCTAAACTCATCAGGAAGATTGGCCAATAAATCATATGGAAACGCACGATATCTTTTCCAATAACATGAATATCAGCAGGCCATAATTTTTTAAATAAATCGCTGTGATTACCATCAGCATCGTAACCTATACCAGTAATATAATTAGTCAATGCATCTAACCATACATAAGTAACATGCTTTGGGTCAAAATCCACTGGAATTCCCCATTTAAATGTCGTTCTAGAAACACATAAATCTTGAAGTCCTGGTTCAATGAAATTCTTTACCATTTCATTTCTTCTTGAAAGAGGAAGAATGAAGTCAGGATGATCTTCTAAATGTTGCTTTAATCTAGGCGCATATTTGCTCATTTTGAAAAAATATGCCTCTTCTTTCGCGGGTTTAACTTCTCTTCCACAATCTGGACATTTTCCATCGACTAATTGGCTAGGGGTCCAAAAAGCTTCACAAGGAGTACAATACATTCCTTCATAATATCCTTTGTAGATATCGCCTTTATCATACATTTTCTTAAATATTTTTTGCACTTGTTTTTCATGATACTCATCAGTAGTTCTAATAAAATTATCATAAGTTACATTTACAGAGTCAAAAATGTTTTTTATTACACCTACGGTTTTATCAACATATTCCTTAGGACTTGAAAATGCCTTTGCCGCTTTTTCCTCAATTTTTAAACCATGTTCATCAGTACCGGTTTGAAAGTAAACATCATAACCTTGAAGTCTTTTATATCGAGCAATCGCATCAGATAAAATAATTTCATATGTATTTCCTATATGAGGTTTACCTGACGCGTAAGCAATAGCTGTGGTAATGTAATATTTCTTCTTTTCCATAATTACATTTTCCTTTCTAAGATATTTTATATCTTTCTTTCAAATACTGCTAAATATTATCATATAACTACGATTATTTCAATACGGACACACTTTGGTTTTAATTTTCATTGAATTAATTTTTTGTAGGTAGAATAATTAATACCTAAGTTACTTAA
>JBJFEV010000021.1:0-3697 GCA_051891155.1 Bacilli bacterium | reverse complement strand
AAAAGAGTTTAAAACAATTAGAAAAAGAAAATATGAAGATAAAGATTATAGTGAAGTAAAATCCATAACTATAGATAAATGGAAAGAAGAAAAGATGATAAGTAAAAATAATAGATTTTTTCTCCATACTTTATTGACTAAATATTGCTATATAAACCAGGATTTATCATTTGTTAATTATTCTAGTAAAATCGACGCCTTTATCTTTGCTTCCTACAAAGATGATAAGCCTAATTGTTATGATTGGTTTATCGAAAACATAGCAAAAATGAATCAAAAAAGTAAAAAAGAAGCATTAGAATATTTTAAATATTTAGAATATAATCACGATAAAGTAGTTCATCATATGAAAGATAAAGATATCTATGTTTCTTTATTGGCTAGCAATAAAAAAGGGGCGGGTAAAGAATTGCTAGAATTAATAGAAAATACCGCTAAAAAAGATAATGGCCATATTTTTCTTTGGACAGATGAAACATGTTCTTACGAATATTATCATAAAAATAATTTTTTCTTAATGGAAGAGTATATAATCACATTTAATAATGAAAAAATAAAAACTTTTATATATAAAAAATGATGAAAGATAAAGATAAAAATTCTATGATGAAAATAAATTAGGGAAAGGATATATATGAAAAACATTCTTCTTATTGCCACTGGTGGTACAATAGCATCAAAAGAATCAAAAAATGGTTTAAAACCACAACTTGATGGAAATGAATTAATTAATTATTTAGATGATATTAGTGATATTTGTCACATATCAACAATTTCTTTATTAAACCTTGATAGCACCAATATCAACTATCATCACTGGATAATGATCATAAAATGTATTGAAGAAAATTATGAAAAATACGATGGATTTGTTATATCTCATGGAACGGATACGATGGCATACACTTCTTCCGCTTTATCATATATGATTCAAAATTCACGTAAACCAATTGTCTTAACTGGTTCGCAAAAATCGATTTTTATGAGAGATAGTGATGCAAGAAATAACCTAACACACGCAATAATTTATGCTTGCGATAACAAAGCACACGGAGTCAATATTGTTTTTGATGGGAAGATTATTCTTGGTACAAGAGCCAAAAAAACACGTTCCAAATCTTTTAACGCTTTTTCCAGTGTCAATTATCCTCAAATTGGCTTTGTTCGTGATAGGAAAGTACATTACTATTTCAATGAGGAATTTCCAAAAGAAAAAGTTAAATTTTATTATGATATTAATCCAAGCATTTTCGTTTTAAAGTTATTTCCAGGTATCGATATAAAAATATTTGATTATATCTTAGAAAATTATGATGCTCTAATTATTGAAAGCTTTGGAGTAGGTGGAATTCCTATGTATTATGAAGAAGATTTTTCATCTAAAATAGAAAAATTAATTTTAGCCAATAAAACCATCATCATTACTACGCAAGTAGAAAAAGAAGGTTCGGATATGAGCGTTTACCAAGTAGGAAGAAAGATAAAAGAAAAATATCAACTTATAGAAGCGCGTGATATGACCACTGAATCAATTGTGACTAAAGTAATGTGGATAAGAGGATTAACTTCTGATCCAGAGGAAGTAAAAGCTCTATTCTTAAAGCCTATCCATTCTGATATTATTTTATAATTATGCGATTTTATTTTGTTTTTTAACCCTTTTTATAACAGCATAATACCAAGCGTTTTTTATGCTTACTAGCCATTATTTTCTCATTGTTGAAAATGAAACAAATTTTTTATCAAACGAAGAATAAAATTATAAATAATTTTGTAATTTTTTGATTAATTTTGCTTTCATTTTTGTTATACTATATCCGTGATTATCAATATGATAATAAAAATTAAAGGAGAGTTAATATATGCAATACACAAAAGATGTACAAAACATGTGTAAAGTAAATTGTGGTGCTTCACATGGTTGTGCTCCAATTCCTGAAGAAGGAAAATGGGTATACTCAAGAAAAATCGAAGATATCAGCGGTTTTACTCATGGTATCGGATGGTGTGCCCCTCAACAAGGTGCTTGTAAGATTTCTTTAAATGTCAAAAACGGCATTATCGAAGAAGCATTAATTGAAACAATTGGTTGTTCAGGTATGACTCACTCAGCAGCTATGGCTAGTGAAGCAATTGTTGGTAAGACAGTTCTTGAAGCTGTAAATACTGACTTAGTTTGTGACGCTATTAACACAGCAATGAGAGAATTATTCTTACAAATCATCTATGGTAGAACTCAATCTGCTTTCTCAGAAAATGGTTTACCAGTTGGTTCAGGTCTAGAAGATTTAGGAAAAGGTTTACGTTCACAAGTTGGTACTATCTATTCAACTAAAGAAAAAGGTCCAAGATATTTGGAATTAGCAGAAGGTTATATCACTTCAATCGCTTTAGATGAAAACAATGAAATCTGTGGCTATCAATATTTAAGCTTAGGTAAATTCACAGACTTTATGAAAAAAGGCTTAAAAGCTGAAGAAGCTTTAGAAAAAGCAAAAGGCCAATACGGAAGATACAATGACGGCGTTAAGTTCATTGATCCACGTAAGGAATAGTAAGGGAGGAAAACAATATTATGGCTATCACATTTGAAGGTTACGAAAGACGTATTAATCAAATCAACAAAGCTTTAAATGATGTTGGAATCTCCTCTATCGAAGAAGCTGAACAAATTTGTAAAGGAAAAGGTTTAGATGTTTACCAAATGGTTAAAGACATCCAAACTATCTGTTTCGAAAATGCTTGCTACGCTTATATGGTAGGTGCAGCAATCGCAATTAAGAAAGGCGCAAAAACAGCGGAAGAAGCTGCTAAATACATCGGTGTTGGTCTACAATCATTCTGTATTCCAGGATCAGTTGCTGATGATCGTAAAGTAGGTTTAGGTCATGGTAACTTAGGCGCAATGTTATTAAATGAAGATTCAAAATGTTTCGCTTTCTTAGCAGGACACGAATCATTCGCTGCTGCTGAAGGAGCTATTGGTATTGCAAAAACTGCAAATAAAGTTCGTAAAGAACCATTAAGAGTTATCTTAAATGGTTTAGGAAAAGATGCTGCTAAAATTATTTCACGTATCAATGGTTTCACACATGTTGAAACTGCATTTGATTATGCTACTGGTAAAGTATCAATTGTTAAAGAAACAAAATATGGTTCTAATCCAGATAGATTAGCAGTTAGATGCTATGGTGCAGATGACGTTCGTGAAGGCGTTGCTATCATGCATTTAGAAGGTGTTGATGTTTCTATTACTGGTAACTCAACAAACCCAACTCGTTTCCAACATCCAGTTGCTGGTACATATAAAAAAGAATGTATCGAATTAGGCAAGAAATACTTCTCAGTTGCTTCAGGTGGAGGAACTGGTCGTACACTTCACCCAGATAATATGGCTGCTGGACCTGCTTCATATGGTATGACTGACACAATGGGTCGTATGCATAGTGATGCACAATTTGCTGGTTCATCTTCTGTTCCAGCTCACGTTGAAATGATGGGCTTAATCGGTATGGGTAATAACCCAATGGTTGGTGCAACTGTTGCAGTTGCTGTTGCTGTTTCTCAAGCAATGGCTAAATAATCATCTATTATTCTTCTTATAAAACATGGTGGTATCATCTATCACCATGTTTTTTTATTGATAATTTCTCAATTCAAACGCAACACCTAGTAAGTGACTTATGTATTAAGTACT
>JBJFEV010000020.1:0-3699 GCA_051891155.1 Bacilli bacterium | reverse complement strand
CGAGTGAAATAACTAAAAGATTTGTTGCTAAACTAAACCTTAAATAGCTTTATTTAAATGTTGAAAAAAAATGTTGAAAGTGGTAGTATATGTATTAAAGGTGAAAATATGAAATTTTTGGGAAAAATCAACAAATTAAAAGCAATTCAAGCTATCAAAAACAGTCTTAAATTATTAATTCCTATACTATTAATTGGATCATTGTCTTTAGTGGTAATTTCTTTTCCAATTAATGCATATCAAGACTTCATTAAGACTTTTCTAAATGGATTATTATATGATATTTTCAATGTTATATATCAAGTATGTTTTGGTGGAATGTCAATAGTAATGGTTTATAGCATTTCAACATCATATTATGCTGTGGTTGATAAAAAGGTTGAAGGAAAGCATGGGGTTATTTTCTCAAGCATGGTAGCTTTTTTAATACTATCAGGAGTATTTTCAGAAAGCTTCAATATTTCAGCTTTTGGTGCTAGGGGAATGTTTAGTGCTATAGTATCATCTATAACAGCTTCTTATCTTTATCTACTTATTAAAAGTAAATTAAAAATTAAGATAAAGCTATACACTGATGGTAGTGATGGTGATTTGAATAATTCAATGTCAATTCTAGTACCCTTTTTACTAGTTACATTGATATTTGCAGTAATAAATTATGCAATATGTGCAATTTTTGATGTTTCATGCTTTTACGAATTAATTGTTAAAGCTTTCACAAATATTTTTGAAAACATGCCAAGAAATTATTTTGGTGGGTTAGTATTTATATTAATCAGTTCTATTTTGTGGATATTTGGCATTCATGGAAGCAATATTTTAGAAATAGCTGCTGATAATTTTTTAGTTCCTGGATTAGGTGTCGATATCCTATCTAAATCGTTTATTGATGTTTTTGCATTGATGGGTGGATGTGGTTCTACTATTTGTTTGTTAATAGCTATTTTATTATTCTCAAAGAAAGACACAACAAAAAATTTAGCTCATGTTGCATCTGTTCCAGCTATCTTCAACATCAACGAATTATTCGTATTTGGATTGCCAATCATCTATAATATAACTCTAATTGTTCCATTTATATTATGCCCATTAGTCAATTATAGTATTGCTTATTTCGCAACCTATATTGGAATTCTTCCAAAGGTTGTAAATCTTGTTGAATGGACTACTCCAGTAATATTTGGAGGATACTATGCTACAAATAGCATTGTTGGTAGTATTATTCAAGTGGTTAACATCATTATTGGAGTTTTGATTTATGCACCTTTTGTAAAACTATATGATAGACAAAAAGATGAAAGTGTTAAACAAAACTTAGAAGAATTAATAAAACAAGCCACAATTAAAGAAACTAATAATACTAGTGAAAAAATAATAGATCAATCTAACTCTGTTGGAGCATTAGCTAGAGTAATAAGTTTTGATTTGAGAAATACCATTAAAAATAAAAAAATTACTTTATATTACCATCCTCAATTTGATGAGAATAGAGTATGCATTGGTGCTGAAGCTTTACTTCGTTATAAGCATCCACAATTAGGAGATATATATCCTCCACTGGCAGTAATGATAGCCAGTGAAAATGGATACGGTTATGAACTTGATGAGGCAGTTTTATTGAAAGCTGTCGAAGATATTAAAGAGATGAATGAATTAGGATTTGTTGATTATAAAATTTCTATTAATGTTGAAGTGGATAGTTTAGTTGATGAAAGATATCTTGAAAAACTAAATAAAATTAAGGATGAGATCAATCCAAATAATATCTATTTAGAAATAACTGAAAGAAGAGTTTTGAGTAACAGTATCGATACTACTAAGGTCATTGAAACTGTTAGAAACATGGGGTATAGATTAGCAATTGATGATTTTTCTGCTGGCGCAACTTCATTCCAATATTTAAAGAGTAATAACTTCAGTTTGGTTAAAATTGATGGAAATTTAGTAGAAAGTATTGAAACAAATTCAAGAAGTTTAGAAATAATTTCTTCACTAATCAGTTTATCTCAAAATCTAGATTTTAAATGTATTGCTGAATATGTTTCATCTAAACAATTGTTTGATAAATTAAAACAAATTGGATGTGATTATTATCAAGGTTTTTATTTAAGTCAACCTTTAAAAAAAGAAGATTTCTTTGATCTTTTGAATAATAATCGTAATATAGAAAAATAGAGGTAATTATGAAAAAAATATTTACTATTTGTATGCTATTATTAATAGTGGTATTAAGCGGTTGTAAAAATAATCAATGTGAAGAACATATTGATGAAAATTTTGATAATATTTGTGATATATGTCATGAAGAAATACCAGTAATTGATAATATTGCTCCATTATTTGTGAATGCTGTTGGTGATAGACTGTCAAGTGTATACACAGTTATTAATAATCCTATTGATTTATTAAGCGGAGTTAAAGTAATTGATAATAACAAAGGCGAAGTAGATTTAGTAATTCTTAATGAGCATGAAATTAATTATTCACAAGCTGGAGTATATGAAATAAGGTATCAAGCTACAGATGAAGCAGGAAATAGTACGATTTGTTATCGAGAGTTGATAGTACAAAAATTAAAAACTATTACATATAATGCTGTAGTAATTGATAATAATGGCTTCGAATATAAGTACAATGATGAGACAGCTTTACAGAGCACTTCGTCAGGTGCAAGATTTAGGCTTTCTGATCAGTTGTACGTAATGGAAAAAGATTTTTTTCTTGCTCAATATAATTTAAACAAGGATGATTATACAAAAAATGGTGGAGAAATTTTCTTCCCTTATGGTGCTTTAGTTATCGCTGATAAAGATGGTAGTTTTAAATTGCTTCGGGCTGGATCAAATGCTGTTGAAGTGAATTGTGAAGGGAAAAGCATTACTCCAACTTTTCAATTGTCACAGTCTGAGAATAAAGAAGGGTTGTTTAAAGGAATTGTTGATTTGGTCAACACTTTAATCCCTGATGGTGGGTATGTTATTTTTTGTGCTGATCGTGATGACAATCTTTCCAAGTCATTTATTATTAAAAATTTATTCTATAGTGAATATAATGGAGGAATAATTACAAGTACGTATTATAATATGAATGCTAATGAGAAAACAATTAAATTAATTGATAATTTTGAAGAAGAAGTAATAGATGATAATGTTCCAACCGAAATATTAGGAAAAGTTAATGTTACAGAATATATTTACGATGGTATTCCACTTGCAACTTATAATTATGGTGATGGAACTAAAAAACCGGTAATATTCTTTTTCCATGGTTTTAGTGGAGATCACACTTCGGGAATTATGGATAAAGGAGAAGAACTTGCGAAAAGAGGTTTCTTCGTAGTTGCGATGGATGCATATTTACATGGTGATCGTGCTCCAGCTTATTTTCAAGAATTAAGTTATGGAAACAAACAGAAAGAGATAGTCAATATTCAAATCCAAACTGCCAAAGATGCCGTTCACTTATATGAAAAGTATTTCAAGAATGATGATCGTGTTGAACCAGGAAATGTGTATGCTTTTGGCGTATCAATGGGGGCAGGTAGTTCATTTTATCTAGGAACTATTATGGAAGAAGTAAAGTGTATCGTTAGTATTGTTGGATCTCCATCCTTCTATGAGTTTTATCAAGAAAAACAAGAGTTTTATAGTTGGGCAAAGGATAATTATTATTATACTAATCTAGAAAGTTATAAAGATG
>JBJFEV010000019.1:0-3725 GCA_051891155.1 Bacilli bacterium | reverse complement strand
TTTCATCTTGAGTAGCAATACCTACAGGGCAAGTATTTAAATTACAAACACGCATCATTACACAGCCCATCGCAATTAATGGACCAGTAGAAAAACCGAATTCTTCAGCACCAAGTAAGATAGCAATTGCTAAATCTCTACCGGTTAATAATTTTCCATCAGTTTCAATTCTTACTCGATTTCTTAAACCATTAAGAACTAAAGTTTGATGAGTTTCAGCTACACCGATTTCCCAAGGAATACCAGCATTATATATTGAGGTACGTGGAGAAGCTCCAGTGCCTCCATCATAACCAGATATTAATATAGTATTAGCTCCTGCTTTAACAACACCCGCTGCGATTGTGCCTACTCCTGATTCTGCGACTAATTTGACTGATATTCTTGCTTTTCTATTAGCGTTCTTTAAATCAAAAATTAGTTGTGCTAAATCTTCAATTGAATAGATATCGTGGTGTGGAGGAGGGGAAATTAATGAAACTCCTGGAGTTGAGTGTCTTGCCTTAGCAATCCAAGGGAAAACTTTACTACCTGGAAGTTGTCCTCCTTCACCAGGTTTTGCACCTTGTGCCATTTTGATTTGAATTTCATCTGCAGATGATAAATATTCTTCAGTAACGCCAAATCGACCAGAGGCAACTTGCTTGATTCTTGAACATTTATTGTCTCCATTTGGTAGTAATTCATAGCGGGAATTATCTTCACCACCTTCACCAGTATTTGATTTAGCGTTGAGTCTATTCATGGCGATAGCCATACATTCATGAGCTTCTTGTGAAATAGAACCATATGACATTGCTCCTGTTTTAAAACGATGAACAATACTGTCGACACTTTCTACTTCATCAAGAGAAATTGGAGATGAGAAATCTAAATCAAGGATATCTCTAATATTTATTTTCTTTTTTCTTAGAAGAGAAGAAAACATTTTAAATTCATCATAATTTCCATTTTGACAAGCATGTTGTAAATGCATGATGGATTCTGGATCATATATGTGTTCAATTTGATGCTTGCGATATCCGTGTAATCCAATACTTTCTAAAGAATCACTATAGGATAATGATGCTTTTTTATACAGTGCGATTGTTCTTTGCTCAATATCGGAAATATTTAAGCCACCAAGAGAAACTGGAGTAGAAGTAAAATACTTATCAACAAAGTCTTCATTTAATCCAATTATTTCAAATACTTGCGCGCCTAAATATGATTGAACTGTTGATATACCCATTTTTGATATGATCTTAATTATCGATTTAATAGCGCCATGAATGTAATTAGCAATGGCTGTCTTTTCATCTATTTTCAAGTATCCTCTTTGGATATACTCATCGATAGTCTCGTATACTAAATAAGGGTAAATAGCATTAACGCCAAAGCTAATGAGGCAGGCATAATGGTGAATTTCGCGAGGCTCTCCACCTTCAAGAATCAAAGAAACATGTGTTCTTTTGGAGTTTTTGGTTAGATGTTGGTGTACGCCAGAAGCAACCAGCAAAGAAGGAATGCTAACCCCTTCAAAATTTCGATCAGATAATATGAGAATTTTTGTTCCTTGGTTAATTAATTCATCACATTCTTTAAATATTCTCTTTAAAGCTTTTTCCATCGTCTCTTTGTTATTATCATAACAATAAGAAACAATCGCAGTTTTTATGCCTTTAGTTTTTGTGAGATTTTTAATCTTATAGAATTCTTTTGTTGATAAAATAGGATTATCCACTCGCACGCGTTTAGCATTTTCTCTTGTTGGATTTAATAGATTTCCTTCACTTGAAAGATAAACTGTGGAAGACATAACAATATCTTCTCTAATAGAATCGATAGGAGGATTTGTTACTTGGGCAAAACGTTGCTTAAAGAAACGGAATAGACAGAATTCTTTTTCATCTAAAAGAGCAAGAGGGGTATCGTTTCCCATCGCCACTAGTTTCTCAGCACCAGTTTGAGCTAAAGGGAGAATGCCTTCCATCAATTCATCATAAGTGTATCCATATTTATGTTGAGCAAAATGAATTGAATAATTTGCTTTTTCTTCTTTTCCTTCTGGAAGATCATTTAGATGAATTATTTCTTTATTCCATTCTCCATAAGGATGAAGAGTAGCATATTTGTGTTTGATTTCATCATTAGAAATAATGCAGCCTTTTTCTGTATCCACTAAAAGGATTTTTCCTGGTTCTAATCTTCTTTTCTCTTTGATGCAAGATTCGTCAATAGGAAGAGCTCCTGTTTCAGAGAATAGAATTAAGTGATCATCGTTTGTAATGTAATAGCGGGATGGTCTAAGTCCATTACGATCTAAAGAAGCACCTAGTATTGTTCCATTAGAAAATATTAAAGAAGCTGGTCCATCCCAAGGTTCTTGGAAAGTGGATTCAAATTCATAAAAATCTTTTAATTCTTTGTTCATTGAATTATCTTTTTCCCAAGGTTCAGGAATCATCATCATTATGGTTTCTTCTAAACTTCTTCCATTTAAGTACATAAATTCTAAGAAGTTATCAAACATAGCAGAATCTGAAGATTCTTTAGGAATAAGAGGAATGACTTTTTTCAAATCATCTTTAAATAAATCAGAAGAGAATAATCCTTCTCTAGCTCTTACTGAATTGACGTTACCTCTTATTGTATTAATTTCACCATTATGGCATAAATAACGATTTGGGTGAGCTCTATCCCAAGAAGGGAATGTGTTCGTAGAGAAACGAGAGTGAACAAGAGCAATAGCGGTTTCTACCTTCGTATCTTTTAAATCTAGATAAAAATCACTAACTTGCGTAGAAACTAACATTCCTTTATAAACGATAGTTTTAGAAGAGAAAGAGCAGAAATATAATTTTGAATTCTTTTTCATTGCTTCTTTTTCAATAACGCGACGTACAATATATAGTTTTCTTTCAAAATCAATACCTTTTTGGACATTAGCAGGTCTTTTAACAAAAAGTTGAGAGATGTATGGCATCGCCTTTAAGGAAGATTCACCAAGACCATAGGTATCTACTGGTGTTCTTCTATAACCTAGAACCTCGACATTTTCTTCTTCACAAACTTTATTGATTATTTCCATCTCTCTTTCACGAACTGATTCATTAGGTGATAAAAATAATTGTCCAACACCATAGTCACCTTCTTCAGGAAGGGAAAAACCAAGAATTTGATCTTGAAAAAATTTATCAGGAATTTGAATTAATATACCAGCACCATCGCCTGAATTATCTTCTGCGCCAGTACCACCTCTATGCTCTAAATGGATTAAAATATTTAAAGCATCTTTGATGATTTTATGACTTTTCAGTCCCTTTATTTGCGCAATAGCGCCTATTCCACAAGCATCGTGCTCGTAACTTGGATCATATAAACCTTGTTTTTTTGGATAATCACACATAATTATTTCTCCTTCTGCTCACTATATTCTTTACTTGCACGAATAAATTCTCTAAATAAAGGGTGAGCTTTATTTGGTCTACTTAAAAATTCAGGATGGAATTGACAAGCAATAAACCATGGATGATCCTTAAGCTCGACCATTTCAACTAAATCTGCTTTAAGATTCTTTCCTACTACTTGTAATGAGGAAGAGAAGATATCGATAAATTTATTGTTAAATTCATATCTATGTCTATGACGTTCTTGAATGTCTTCTTTTTGATAAGCCGCAAATGCTTTACTACCTTTGGTGATATGGCAATCGTAAAGACCTAGACGTAGCGTTCCTCCTTTTT
>JBJFEV010000018.1:0-3738 GCA_051891155.1 Bacilli bacterium | reverse complement strand
CATATTCCAGGACTTGGCTTTGATGGTCTTGTTGGTTATTCACCAATTGCAATGGCTAAAAATGCAATAGGACTTGCAATTGCTACTGAAGAATACGGTGCAAAGTTCTTTGCAAATGGTGCAGCACCAAGTGGTGTATTAGAACATCCTGGGACAATAAAAGATCCTGCAAGATTAAGAGAAAATTGGAACTCCACCTTTGGTGGTTCTGCAAATTCTGGTAAGGTTGCTGTTCTAGAAGAAGGAATGAAATACACGCCTATTTCAATATCTCCAGAACAAGCTCAATTTTTAGAAACAAGAAAATTTCAAATAAATGAAATAGCTCGAATCTTTAGAGTACCACCTCATATGGTTGGTGACCTTGAGAAGTCGAGCTTTTCTAACATAGAGCAACAGTCCTTAGAGTTTGTGAAATATACACTTGATCCTTGGATTATCCGTTGGGAACAAAGTCTTTCTAGGTCTTTACTCAATCCAGATGAGAAAAAGACATACTTTTTCAAGTTCAATCTAGAAGGCTTGCTTCGTGGTGATTATGCATCTCGAATGAGTGGATATGCAACAGCAAGACAAAACGGATGGATGTCTGCAAATGACATAAGAGAACTTGAAAATCTAGATAAGATTCCTGCTGAACTTGGTGGGGACTTATATCTAATCAACGGCAATATGCTTCCGCTTAATAACGCAGGAGCTTATGCAAATACAAATAAGGAGGAGGAAGCCGATGAAGAAGTTTTGGAATTGGAAAAATCAAACGGAAACAGGCGAAAGAGTACTCGAACTTAATGGAACGATAGCGGAGGAGTCATGGTTTGATGATGACATTACTCCACGAATGTTCAAAGAGGAACTCTTATCAGGAAGTGGACCAGTAACAATCTGGATTAATAGTCCTGGAGGAGACTGTATCGCTGCTTCACAGATTTATTCAATGCTAATGGATTATAAGGGTGATATCACAGTCAAGATTGATGGTATTGCAGCAAGTGCTGCATCAGTAATCGCTATGGCTGGAACAAAAGTATTAATGGCACCAACTGCACTCTTAATGATTCACAATCCATCAACTACAGCTATGGGTGACCATAGGGACATGAAAAAGGCAATTGATCTATTAGATCAGGTAAAAGAATCAATCATCAATGCCTATGAAATCAAGACTGGAATGTCAAGAACTACCCTTAGTCACTTAATGGATGCAGAAACGTGGATGAATGCAAACAAAGCCATCGAGCTTAAATTTGCAGATGAGATTTTAGAGGACGATAAAAAGAAATCCTCTGATATTAGTTTTGCATTTTCAGCTCATGAGTTTGCTACAAACTTGCTAAACAAAATCGCAAGTAAGGAAAGTACAGAGCCTATAAAGACTGGCAGAAAAGTCAGTGAGCTTAAGAATGAGCTCTCAAAAATCAAAAAATTAATTTAATGGAGGATAACGAAGATGACTTTAAATGAAATGTTAGAGAAAAGAAAAAATCTCTTAAACACAATGGATGGGTTCTTAGATACCCACAAAAATTCAAATGGTGCTTTATCTGCTGAGGATGATGCTACCTATTCAAAGATGGAAAAAGAATTCGATGAATTAACTGCTTCCATCACACGTGCTCAAAGACGTGCAAATATGGAAATGGAAATGAACAAACCTGTTAATGCACCTATCACATCAAAGCCAATGGTTATGACAGAGCAAGAAGAAAACACTGGTAGAGCTTCAAATTCTTATAAAAAGAACTTCTGGAATGCGATGAGAAGAAAACAAATGACTCCTGAAATGTCAAATGCTCTTCAAATTGGTACTGATTCAGAAGGCGGATACCTTGTTCCTGATGAATATGAAACTACTTTAGTTGAAGCTTTGGAAGAAGAAAATATCTTCAGAAAATTAGCTCACGTTATTAGTACTTCATCTGGTGACCGTAAGATTCCAGTTGTTGCATCTAAGGGTAGTGCTTCTTGGGTTGATGAAGAAGGAACAATTCCAGATAGCGATGATGCATTCAGCCAAGTTTCTATTGGCGCATATAAGCTTGGTACTTTAATCAAAGTTTCAAATGAACTTTTAAATGATAATGTGTTCAATCTTGAAGCATACATTTCTAAAGAATTTGCTAGACGTATCGGTGCTAAGGAAGAAGATGCATTCTTCAATGGTAATGGAACAGGAAAACCTGTAGGTATTTTCAACGCTACTGGTGGTGCAGAAATCGGAGTTACTGCTGCTAGTGCTACTGCAATTACAGCAGATGAAATTATCGATTTATTCTATTCTTTAAAAGCACCATATAGAAAGAAAGCTGTATGGATTTTAAATGATGCAACTATCAAAACAATTAGAAAACTTAAGGATAACAATGGTAACTACTTATGGCAACCTGCATTAACAGCTGGAACACCAGATACTATTTTAGGTAGACCTGTATATACTTCAAGCTATGTTCCAACAATTGCAGCTGGTGCCAAAACTATCGCATTTGGTGATTTCTCGTATTACTGGATTGCAGATAGAGCAGGAAGAAACTTCAAGAAATTATCTGAGCTTTATGCAGCAAATGATCAAACAGGATTTGTTGCAACTCAAAGAGTTGATGGAAAGTTAATCCTTCCAGAAGCAATCAAAGTCTTAAAGATGAAGGCATCTGCCTAATTAGTAAGTGGAGGTAGCAGTTATGATAGCGAATGAATTATTAAAACAGGTGAAAGATAACTTAATCATAACATTCAACGACGATGACAGTCTGATTCAAAACTTCATAGCTGCTGCCATCACATATGCAGAAGAATATCAGCATAAAGACTCAGGTTATTATGATAATAATGAAATGAGCGAAACCACCAAACAAGCAGTTGTAATGCTTGCGAGTCATTTCTATGAGAGTAGAGATGGTTCAACTGGTGGTTTCTTTGCTGATAATACTAATGCAGCAAACAATGTATGGTTAACGGTCAATAGATTACTACTTTTGAATAGGGAGTGGAAGGTATGAGTTTAGGATTAATGAACAAGCCTGCAAAACTCTATGAGAAGGTTCCTAATATCGATTCTGAGGGCTTTTCTGGGCGCACTGTGGCCTTTGTTTCTGATATTCGAGTGTTTGTTGAAGGAAGGCATGGAAGCGAACGTTGGGCGAATTTGGCGGCTTTCTCGGAAGCAACTGAGCTCTTTAGATTTAGAGCAATTCCAGGAGTTGAAGTAACTACAAAACAATTCATTCTTTTTGAAGGTAATGAATACAACATTTTATCTGTTGAGAACGTTAAGGGAAGAAATATGTATGTTGAAGTTTTAGCAAAAAGGGTGGTGTCATCAAATGGCTAAGTGTATTTGTAAGATGCCAGAAGATCTTTTGAAAAAACTATCAAGACTAGGAAATAAGATGGATTCAATAACTGAAGAGGTGCTCAAAGTTGGCGGTGAGGTTGTCTTAGACAAAGTCAAATCTAATCTTGAAGGTGTACTAAGCGGTGAATCAACTGGTGAACTTGTTTCATCATTAGGTTTATCAAAAGTATTAGTTGGTAAAGATGGTAACGCCAATATTAAAGTAGGATTTGCTGAACCTAGAAAAGATGGAAAGTCCAATGCAATGATAGCTAACATCATCGAATATGGAAAAGCTGGACAACCTGCTAAGCCTTTTTTAAAACCTGCTAAAACATCATCAAAAAAGCCATGCATTGATGCAATGACTAAAAAACTAGAGGAGGAAATAAAGAAAGCATGAACAT
>JBJFEV010000017.1:0-16976 GCA_051891155.1 Bacilli bacterium | reverse complement strand
AGCGTGAACATTCACTCCTTCGATATCACTATCAGGACGAGCAAAATAAATATATTCCATCGCACACATACAATGACGTTTATATTCCGAATAACGAGTTGATTCAATTCCCTTAGAAGAAATAGTAACAATTTCACCTGGTTCTAAATCGCGAATAAACTTAGCACCGATAACTTCAAAAGCACAAGTTTCGGAAGATACCACATAAGTATTTTCACCAATAAGACCGATACTTAATGGCCTAAGTCCATGCTTATCACGAAAAGCATATAATTTATCTTTAGTAAGAAGGACAAAAGCAAATCCTCCTTCAATCATTCTACAAGCATCGATGATAGTTTCTATACGCGTTTGACTACCATCTTTTCTAATTAAATGTGCAAGAATCTCCGAATCAGAAGTAGATTGAAAGATACTACCACGATTTTCAAGCATCGTTTTCAATTCTTTTGAATTAACAATATTTCCATTATGCGCTAAAGCAAAATCACCGCGATGATGGCGAAAGAAGAAAGGTTGAACATTCTCAATTCCCCCTCCTCCTGCGGTCGAATAACGAATATGACCTATACCATGTATTCCTTGAAGAGAAGAAATTTTTTCATTATTGAATACATCTTGTACTAATCCTTCTCCTTTAATTCTTTTTAATTCATTACCATTACTAACAACGATTCCACATCCTTCTTGACCCCGATGTTGCAAAGCATGTAATCCATAATAAATCAAAGAAGATGATGAGGAAGAATTATATATGCCAAATACTCCGCATTCTTCATTTAATTTATCTTCTAAGAATTCTTTTATTTCATCCATATATATTACCTATTTAGATAATCTAGATAAGATTTCAATATAAGCTTCTTCCACGCTACCCATATCGCGTCTGAATCTATCTTTATCTAATTTCTTCATTGTTTGCTTATCCCATAAACGACAAGTGTCTGGAGAAATTTCATCAGCTATAACGATTTGTCCAGAACTAGTTTTTCCAAATTCAACTTTAAAATCTACTAAGATAATTCCTTCATTATCAAAAATCTTTTGAAGTATTTTATTTATTTTCGCGGTTAATTCATAGATGGTTGCTAGTTCTTCATATGTCGCAGCTTTTAAAGCAACAGCGTGATGATCATTAATTAATGGATCGCCAAGTTCATCGTTTTTATAGCAAATTTCCATAATGGTATTACCAGGATTTGTTCCTTCTTTAATGCCTAAGCGTTTAGACATAGAGCCAGCGATAATATTTCTCACAATCACTTCTAAAGGGAATATTGTCACCTTTTTGCATAATTGATCACGCTCATTCATTCTTTCAATAAAGTGAGTTGGAATTCCTTCTTTTTCTAATTGAGCAAATAATAATTCTGTAATTTTATTATTTAAAATACCCTTATTAGAAATTTGCGCTTTTTTTACTCCATTAAAAGCGGTCGCATCATCCTTATAATGAATAATAATCAAATCAGGATCTTCCGTTGCATAAATTTGTTTTGCTTTGCCTTCATATAAAAATTCTTTCTTTTCCATCTTTTTAATTCTCCTTTTTGAAATAAGCAATTGCGTTTTTAAAGATTTGTTGATCTTTATTACCTTGAATATTTTTAAACACATTATCTCCTTTACGTTCACTATGTCCCATCTTACCTAAAATCAATCCACAAGGAGATACGATACCTTCAATTCCATAATAAGAACCGTTAGGATTATACCTTGGATTCATGGTTGGACTTCCTTCTTCATCAACGTAAAGGAAAGCAACACAACCTAAATCAAATAAGTGCTTAGCTTCCTCTTCACTGATAACAAATTTACCTTCTCCATGTGATAAAGGAATACTATGTATTTGACCAACCTCAAAGGAAGATAACCATGGTGATTTATTCGAATTTACTTTAGTGTTAGCAATAAGGGAAATATGTCTATTTATATTATTTCGAACGAGTGTTGGTGAAGAAGAGGTTACTTCTCCTAATTTCCCATAAGGTAATAAACCTGATTTAATTAAGGCTTGGAATCCATTACAAATACCAAGGATTAATCCTTTTCTTACTAATAATCTATTTATCGCTTCTTTAACATCTTTATTATTTAAGATATTTGCAATAAATTTACCAGATCCATCTGGTTCATCTCCACAAGAGAAACCTCCAGAAATCACCAAGATATCTGATTTATCAATATATTTACTCATCTCTTTTATTGATTCTTCAATATCATTTTCTTTGGTATTTCTAAAAACAAAAATATGAGTTTGTGCACCTTCTTCTTCAAATGCTTTTTGTGTATCATAATCACAATTTGTTCCTGGGAATACTGGGATGAACACTTGTACTGTATCTTCTTTTGGTGAAGAATATTTTTCTTTTGAATCATATTCTTTAACAATGCTCATATCACATTCATCAACATAAGAAGCGGAGGAAGGATAAACTTCTTCAAATGTAGAATTTGATGCATTAAATAATTCCTCGAAAGTAAATGAAACTCCATTGATTAAATAATCATCTTCAACTGTTCCTAAATATATAGCATCTTTAATTTCTTCTTTACTTTCTACAACAATAGAGCCATATCCTAAAGAAAATAAATCATCATAGTTAACATGGAATCCAAGTTTGTTACCATAACTCATTTTTGCTAGCGCTTCAATAACTCCTCCTCTTTGTAAAGCAAAGGACGAAACGATATTTCCTTTCTTAATCTCTTCATGAACAAACGTGAAATTCTTTTTACACTCTGTAACATTGGGAGTCAAATCTTTAAGAGGAGTATGTTTAATCAAATATAGTTTATTACCCTTTTGTTTTAAATCCGTCGATATTATATGATCGGTGTTAGCAACGTTTATTGCAAAAGAAATAAGGGTAGGAGGTACATGAATATCTTTAAATGTTCCCGACATTGAATCCTTTCCTCCAATAGCCGCTAAAGAAAATTCTTTTTGTATTTTTATCGAGCCGAGTAATGCTTCCACGACATTTCCCCACTTCTTAGAATCTAGATTTAATCTTTCAAAATATTCTTGGAAAGAGAAATGAATTCCTTGATAAGTAGCGCCACAACTGACTAACTTAGTAATAGAATCAAGAACAGCATACATTGCTCCGTGATAAGGAGAAGCACTGGTTAAGAAAGGATCATATCCATATGCCATCACCGAACATGTCTTAGTATTACCTTTTAGTAAAGGAATTTTTTGAACGGAAACTTGCTCTTCACTTAATGAATACTTTCCTCCATAAGGCATTAGTACTGTAGTTGCTCCAATTGTAGAATCGAACATTTCCACTAAACCTTTGTTCATGCTGACATTTTTATCTTTTAAAACATTAAGTACTTTTTCTTTAAAATTATCTCCCTTAACTTCATTTATAAATAAAGATGTACGATTATGAGGAATAATATCCACATTTACTGTTTGTCTTACGCCATTAGTATTGATAAATGAACGAGATATATCAACTATCTTTTTACCTTGATATTTCATTACTAAACGTGGTGAAGATGTTACCTTAGCCACGATGGTTGTTTCAATATTTTCCTCTTCCGCAAAAGAAATAAATTTATCTACATCAGATGGGGATACCACAACCGCCATTCTTTCTTGTGATTCAGAAATAGCAATTTCCGTTCCATTTAATCCTTCATATTTAGTTGGTACTTTATCTAAATCAATTTCTAGTCCATCAGCAAGTTCTCCAATAGCGACTGAAACTCCTCCCGCACCGAAGTCATTAGAACGTTTTATTAAAGAAGTAACTTCTTTTCTTCTAAATAAATGTTGAATTTTTCTTTCTTCTGGAGCATTGCCTTTTTGTACTTCCGAAGCACATAATTCTAATGATTTATCATTATGTTCTTTACTTGAACCAGTTGCTCCTCCAATACCATCTCTTCCTGTTCTTCCTCCTAGAAGTAACACTATATCACCAGGAAGCGGTTTTTCTCTCTTGACATAATCAAGTGGTGCTGCTCCAACCACGGCACCAACTTCCATTCTTTTGGCCGTATATCCTTCATGATAAATTTCTTTTACGTATGTAGTAGCGAGCCCTATTTGATTTCCATAAGAAGAATATCCGTGCGCGGCATTTTTGGAAATAACACGTTGAGGCAATTTGCCCTCTAAAGTATCTTTGACTGTCTTAGTTATATCACCCGCTCCGGTAATTCTTAAAGCTTGATAAACGTAACTTCTTCCACTTAACGGATCTCTAATTGCCCCTCCTATACAAGTGGATGCTCCTCCAAAAGGTTCAATTTCAGTAGGATGATTATGCGTTTCATTTTTAAACATTAATAAATAAGGGACTTCTTTTCCATCAACATCGACATTAATATGAACTGAGCAAGCATTGATTTCATCAGATTCTTCTACATCTAATAAATGTCCAACCTTCTTTTCATATCGAGCATTGATACATGCCATATCCATTAAAGTAATTGGTTTATCTTCTCTTCCAACCACTTTTCTCATTTCTAAATAAGTGTTATATGCCTCTTGAATTTGTTTTCCAAAATCATCTTTACTAAAATCAATGTTCTCTAATAATGTTTCAAAAGTTGTATGACGACAATGATCTGACCAATAAGTATCAAGCATTCTAATTTCTGTTTCGGTAGGATTACGCTTCTCTTCATTTTTAAAATATTTTTGTATATGAAGTATATCATCCTTAGACATTGCTAATGCTGTTTTCACTCGGTAAGATTCTAATTCCTCTAAATCAAAATTAATAAATCCTTCGACATAAGTTACAGGTGCTTGTTCAATCTTTTTAGGAAGAGACAATATACTTAAATCCTTTTCATGTGATTCAATCTCATTGATGTAATACTTTTTGATTTTAGTTATTTGTTCTTCATTTAACACATCATCAAAAATAATCAATTTTCCACTTCTTACATTAGCTTCATTCTTTTCAATTAATGATAAGCATTGTTCCGCGGCGAAGGCTCTTTGATCAAATTGCCCATCTAAGAATTCAGTAGCTATATAGCTTTTTCCATTTAAAGAAATTTCTTCAAACCACCTATCAACTTGTTTTTCACAAAAAATAGAATCGATAGCTTTAACTAATAAACTTTTTTCAATATTGAAGCAATCATAAATATTGATTAGACGAAGGCCTTTTAAATCAATTCCAAGATTCATTCTTAAATCGGATAATAAACTTAAGGCTTCCGTTTGAAATCCTTCTTTCTTCTCTACAAAAATTCGATAATTATTCATCTTGACTCTCCTTTATATATTTCTTCATAAATGATTCTATTTCTTCTTGCGATGCATCGACGAATGTAGCGTGTCCCATCTTCCTTCTATCTCTTACTTCCTTTTTTTGATAATTATGGATGATAACATGCTTTTCTTTTTTCATTTCCTCTTCTTGTAAAATATCGCTACCTAATATATTCACCATTTCCGTATTATGAAGGATTTGTGGTTTGATTAAAGGAAGTCCCATAATTCCTCTTATATGATTTGTATATTGGGAAGCGGAACAAGCTTCGATGGTCATATGACCCGAATTATGAGGTCGAGGAGCCATCTCATTAAAGATAATCTCATTCCCTTTAATAAATAACTCGACACATAGTGTTCCTCGATAATCAAGTCTTTCCATAAAGTTTTTCATTATTTGCTCTACTTGTTTTTGCTTAATTTCATCAAATAAAAAAGCGGTATGGTATAAAATTCCGTGTTTATGTTCATTTTTAAACAAAGGATAAATAACCATATCGTTATTAATAGAACGAGAAGCAATAACGCTTACCTCGTAATCAAAATCTATTTTACTTTCAAGAATATATTCTCTATCAATATCGATAAGATCATTTTCACTATAAAGAATCTTTTGGCCTTTTCCATCATATCCACCTTCACTAGTTTTTAAGATGCATGGATAAGAAATATCTTTAATAGCCTTCAAAAGTTCTTCTTGGGAAGTAACCCTAGCATAACAAGGGCAACTAAAACCACAAGAGGAAGCGAAATCTTTTTCTCTAATTCGATTTTGACTTATTCTTAATACTCTACTACTTTGTGGTATATTATATTTTTTCTCTAATATAGAAATTGCGTTGGCATCAACATTTTCAAATTCATAAGTTAAGCATTCCGCTCTTTTACAGATTTCTTCTAATTTATTTAAATCATCATACTTTCCTTCTATGATTTCATATGCATTAACTTTACAAGGGCAAGATGTACTTTCTTCAAGAACAAGACATTCAAATCCTTCTTGTTTAGCCGCATCAATCATCATCTGCCCAAGCTGTCCGCCTCCTACAATTCCTATTAATCGCATAAAGTAGCTCCTAAAACGTCTTGTTGCATTCTTTGTACATATTTATCTAAACGTTTATTTAATTCTTCATCATTTAATGCAAGAATTCGACACGCTAGTAAGCCAGCGTTTTTGGCTTGGTTTATTGCTACAGTAGCCACAGGAATTCCTCCTGGCATTTGCACTATCGATAATAATGAATCTAATCCATTTAATGTAGAAGTTTTTACAGGCACTCCAATAACTGGAAGAAGAGTCTTACTTGCTACCATTCCAGGTAAATGAGCTGCTCCTCCTGCACCGGCGATAATGACTTTTATGCCTCTCTTCTTTGCATTTTCCGCATATTCAAACATTTTGTCAGGAGTTCGATGTGCAGACACAACGTCTTTTTCATACCCCACTTGTAATTCATCTAAGATTTTACATGCTTCGACCATAACGCTATAGTCGCTTGTAGAACCCATAATAATTCCAACTTCAATCTTCATATCCATATACTCCTTCAAAAATAAAAAGCGTTACTACATTAGCAACGCGAAAAAGCATATGCGAATGTAGTCTTATCTTCAGGCGATAAGGTAGAAACTTGTGAGGCCATAAAACTCACTGATATACATTACAAATTAATCTTAACATAATAATTTTTTAGAAAAAACGATATTCACAAGGAAAGCGTTTCCATAATAAAAATAAAATTTCATTAAGAAAATGATTATAATCAAATTATTTATTGCAGAATGATTATACATTTGATTTTACTTGCTTTTTCCTGTTTTATCTCAATGAGTAATACTTCATTTCCCATAGTCACCAAAAAATCAATTTCACCATACTTTTTGGAATTGTAGTAAAACAAAGCATCATCAAAAAAACCTCCAAGAATAAATCATCTTAGAGGCCCATTTATTAATTATTCTACACTCTTTAAACTTTCGATCATATTGATTTTCTTGAGGCTGAAATGAGTGATAACATTAACAATGAAGGTAAAAATAAACGCTAGTGCAGAGGATATCAAATAGCTTAATATATTGATATCTAGCACAAAACTTGCCATCTCTATTTCTACTGTTTTTAGAACAAAGGAAGTTAAAAAATATCCCCCTAATAAACCAAAAGCAATACCCACAAGCGTCAAAATAATATTTTCTTTTGTGATGTAATTATCTACTTCATTATTATAAAATCCTAATAGTTTCAATGTTGCAATTTCTCGTTTTCTTTCATGTATATTTATATTGGATAAATTATATAAAACGACAAATGAAAGTAAAGCCGCTAAAACAATTAAAATATAGACAACATTATTTAAAGAACTGAGCATATCATCAACATTTTCTACCATATCATCGATGAATTGTACCGATAAAACACTTTCTTCCTCTAATAAAACTTTAGCTAAATCATTTTTTTCTTCACTTGATAAAGATGAACAATGTAGATATAAACAATTAGGATTATAAGTAAAAGAAGCATTTTCATATGTTTCTTTATCCATGAATACATAATGATTAAAATACATTTCTACAATTCCTGAAATTTCAAAGGAAGCTGCTCTAGAAGAAGAATCCTTTAATTCGATTGTATCGCCTACAGATAAATGCTTTAATTCAGCAAGCTTATTTGTGATGATTACTTTTCCTGTTTCTAAAGTGACTTTATCATGGGTATTTTTATCATATAAACTTGCAAATGAATCCAAGCTTTCATTATTTTCTACCACTGTCCAATTTATACTTGTACTAGTGACAGTTCCAGAAATTATTTGTACGCTTGTTTTTTGTTTGATTAATTCATTATCAAAAACATTTTCTTCTTCGCTCTCATTATATGTAGATACTAACACCATCGCATCAAAATCAAAAACATTACCAAATTGTTTTTTAGCAAGCCCTTGTAGTGAATCTTTTAATCCAAACCCAGTCAGCATCAAAGCGGTACAACCTATAATGCCAAATATCGTAGCAAATACTCTCTTTTTGTAACGAGCAATATTTCTAATAGTAATCTTGTTAGAAAAATTGATTTTATCCCAAATAAAGGAAATTTTTTCTAATACAATTCTCTTACCACTTTTAGGGGCTTTTGGTCGCATCAATTCAGTAGGTTTTTCCTTTAATACTCGATATGAAGTATATAAGGTTGCTCCTACAATACATAAACAAGAAATGAGTAATGGAATTACCACTACTGCCCATTCTAAAGATAACACCATCGTTGGAACATCAAATAAAATAGTATATATTTCATAAATTATTGCTGGAATTATATAAGCACCTGCTAAACTACCTACTATTCCTCCTAGTAAAGTAGCAAAAAGAGCAAAAAAGATATATTTGTTCATTATATGGCGAGAATTAAAACCTAATGATTTTAATGTGCCTATTTCATTTCGTTCATCTTCTACTAGTCGGCTCATAGAAATCAAACTTATCAAAGTAGCAACAATAAAAAATACGATTGGAAATACTTGCCCTAAGTTTTTAATGCTTTGCGCATCATCTAAAAACTCTTTATATGTTGAATAGTCACTTCTATCGTTTATGTAATATGTTGTGCGCGCTAAATCATCGATTTCTTCATATAATCTTGTAAACTCATTAATAAAATCATCGTATGCATCATTATATTGTTCTAAATAATTATTGTATTGTTGTAAGAGTAAAGCATACTCCGCACTTGTTTTATCCATTAGATTCAATTGTTTTTCCATCTCATCAAGTTTACTTTTCATCAAGGCAAATTGTAATTCTTGGCTCTCTTTTTCTGAATCTAGTTGTGCTTTTAAGGAAGTCTTTATTTCCTCTTCTCTTCTATTTTCGATCTCTTCCTTAACTTTATCTATATTTGAGATTACGTTATCAACTAAAGAAGTATATTCCTTAGTTGCAGTTACTTTTTCTTTTCCATTCTTGATAGTAATATAAATCGAAGTATAATAATCTTGATCAAAAGCACTAGAAGAAACAAAGGAATAATAATTAATCACTCCAATTCCAAGCGATGTATTACCTCTTTTTTGCGATGTTTTTGCACTATTAATATATAATGAACTCCTCACAGTTCCCACAACTGTAAAGGAAGAATGAATTAATTCACTAGAATTAATACTTAAGAGGCATCCTAATTCTAAATCATTATTCTTCAATAAATTTTCTTCAACAACAATCTCACTATCAGATGTTGGTAAACGTCCACTAATAACATCTAATGTATTGACTAAAGATGTATACGATGCCACATTAACAACCGCTTCTTCTTCCGGTAAATTTAGTAAGGCATCAATTGAATGTACACCTTCAACCTCCTTAACTCCATCAATGCTTTTTATATATTCAACATCATCAAGCGACATTCCTTTATCACTTTGCAATTTAATATCATAATGGTTATGAATATCATAAAATTTATCGATCGACTTTTTAAAATCTGAATAAGTTGAATTGATTCCTGTATATGTAAATGTTGCTAATATAGTTATCATCAATAAGGAAAAGAAACGAGCTTTATTTCTATTTATAGTCCTTAAGCTATTTGTAATTAATCTATTTTTCATACTACCACTCGATATCATCTATTGATGTAGGATGATCATTAATTATGATATCCTCTACACCACCATTCTTAAATTTAATAACTTTATGTGCCATAGGTGCTAGAGCGCTATTATGGGTGATAATTATAACGGTCATATCTTCATTTTTAGATGTCTCTTCTAATAATTTTAATATTTGTTTTCCAGTTTTATAATCTAATGCTCCAGTTGGTTCATCGCATAATAAAAGTTTAGGATTCTTTGCAAGAGCTCGAGCGATAGCAACGCGTTGTTGTTCTCCTCCTGAAAGTTGCGAAGAAAAATTATGTATTCTTTCTTCTAGTCCCACTTTATGTAAAATTTCTGTTGGATTAAGGTGATCTTTACATAATTGAACCGCTAATTCTACATTTTCTAACGCTGTTAAATTTTGAATCAAATTGTAAAATTGAAAAACAAAACCAATATCGTGTCTACGATAAGTAATAATATCTTTACTATTTAATTTAGTTATATCTGTTCCATCAATTATCACTTCGCCACTAGTAGCTTGATCCATTCCTCCTAAAATATTTAAACAAGTTGTTTTACCTGCTCCCGATGGGCCTAAAATAACTACTAGTTCGCCTTTATCAATAGTAAAAGAAGCATTATTTAATGCTTTTATTTCTACTTCTTTGCTTCCATATACTTTGTTTACATTTTTCATTTCAATATATGCCATAGATAATCACCTCTAAAAATATAAATTTATTTCTAAATTTATATATAACTTACTCTTTTTATGAATCAATCTCAATAAATTACGAAAATAAAAATTATTATATTAATATTAGCAAAATTATGTCATAATAATGACAGAGGTGATATTATGCCAAAAATTAAACCAATAACTGCTTTAAGAAACGCGAATGAATTAGAAAAAGAAATCAGCGAATCAAACGAACCTATTTTTATTACCAAAAATGGAAATTTAGATTTTATTATGTTAAATGAACAAACATATAAAGATTTATTGGGGCAAAAAGAAAACAACTATTCTCCAAAAGATAATCAGATAACCATACAACCTTTAACTAAGTCTAAAGAAAGCAAAACATATAGTAACAACAATTGCTATAAAAATAACAATAATGAAAATATGGGGTTTGTAAAGGTCGGTTGTTCCACCTTTAAGGTTGATATTGGTAATGTTAAAGCCAATGTTCTATCAATCAAAAAAGAAATAGATAACGCATTAGATAATGATGTTAACGTTCTTGTTTTTCCTGAATTATGTTTAACAGGTTATACTTGTAATGATATATTTTATTATCCTCATCTATTAGATGAAGTTGTTAATTCGTTAATAGAGATAGAAGAATACTCATCTAACAAGGATATATTCTTTGTTATTGGTGCTCCTATTGCTTATAATTCTTGCTTATACAATTGTGCTATTGCTTTTCATAACGGTTCAATAAAAGGTATTGTTCCTAAAAAATATTTACCAAATTATGGTGAATTTTATGAAAAAAGACAATTTGAAGAAGCTTTTGAAGACAATATCGCAATTTCTATCAACCATAAAGAATATCTCTTTGGAACCAAACAAATATTTGTAAATAGTTTATTCCCTGAGTTAAAAATTGCTATCGAAATTTGTGAAGATGTTTGGGCGCCCGATACACCTTCAACAAGGGCTTGTTTAAATGGTGCTACCCTAGTTTTAAATTTATCTGCTTCCAATGAAGTAGTAGGTAAATGTGATTATAGACGTGATTTAGTCAAAGCGACAAGTGGACGATTAATATGCGGATATGTTTATTGTTCAGCTGGCGAAGGTGAATCCACTACCGACTTAATTTTTTCAGGCCATAATTTAATCGCTGAAAATGGCTCATTATTAAAAGAATCTTCTTTGTTTGATCTAGGATTAATCACTAGTGAAATCGATATTGAAAATATTATCAATCAAAGAAGAAAGAATACTTCTTTTAGAAACGTTAACAATGAATATCAATACGTATATTTTAATCAAAATATAAGATGTCCTAAAATAACAAGATATTATCCATCTAATCCTTTTGTTCTTCCGGACTTTGAAAAAGGTTTAGAAAGATATCGTCTCATTTTAAAAATGCAAGCCATGGGACTAAAAAAGCGTATGGAAATAACTAGATCTTCTATCGCTGTTGTGGGTCTTTCAGGAGGGCTTGATTCGACTCTGGCGTTACTAGTAACAAGCGAAACTTTCAAACTAATGAACAAAGATCCTAAAGATATAGTTTGCATTACTCTTCCTTGTTTTGGAACTTCGCAAAGGACAAAAACAAATGCCATTAATTTAGCAACCAAATTAGGTTTTACCTTGAAAGAAATAAACATTTCAGAAGCAGTAAAAATCCACTTAAAAGATATTGGACATGATGAAAATAATCTAAATACTGGATTTGAGAATGCTCAAGCACGTGAAAGAACTCAAATATTAATGGATTATGCAAACGATCATAATGGTATTATGGTGGGCACTGGTGACTTAAGTGAACTATGCTTAGGATGGACGACATATAATGGTGATCATATGTCAATGTATGGAGTAAATGCTTCTATTCCAAAAACTTTAGTTAGAGAATTAGTTAGAACATATGCCTACGACAATCAAATATGTTCAGCTACTCTTCTTGACATTATTGATACTCCTATATCGCCTGAATTATTACCAACTAAAGATGGCAAAATAGCGCAAAAAACAGAAGATAGTGTTGGTCCATACGAATTAAACGACTTCTTCATTTATCATTTTTTGCGTAGATCATTTAGTCCAAAAAAAATTCTCTTCCTAGCTGAATATGCTTATAAAGGCATATATGATAGAGAATTTATAAAAAAATGGCTAAAAAATTTCTATAAACGTTTTTATATGAATCAATTCAAACGTTCTTGTATTCCAGATGGAGTGAAGGTTGGTACTGTTTCTATATCTCCTCGCGGAGACTGGAGAATGCCAAGTGATATGTCTAGTAAAGAAATACTTGAAGAAATTGATAAATTGTAATCAAACAATCATTATAATTTAATATTTTTAGGGTTTTCCAACTTATTAATTGATTGTGGTGCCTATCTTTTAAGCATACCAATAATTATTGGAAAGAGCCATTTCTTTATAATTATTACTTATATCATTTAATTTTTTACTCTCTTTTATATTGGGAAGATGGGAAATGGGATTTTTTAATGTTTTCCATATAAAAATTTTTAGTAAAAAAAATTAACTAAGCTCAATTAGTTTTTACAATCCATAAAATATCGAAAATTGGTGATTATAAAAAACATTTTCAAATATTAAATAAAATGAAAAAAGGTAACTTTCATTTTACTAATGTCATATTTTCTAGTATTATTATTAAGTGTGATAAATACTTCTAATCACAAAAAAATAAAGGGAGATTTACAAATTATGGAAAACAAATATGACGTCGTCATAGTAGGTGCTGGTCCAACAGGTATCTATTCTGCATATGAATTAGTAAAACTACATCCAGGCATTAAAGTAATGCTAATTGATAAAGGTAATGATATTTATCATAGAAATTGTCCAATTCTAGCCAAAAAAATTAAGCAATGCCCTATGAACCTAAAAGGCGAAAATCAATGTTATCCATCATGTGCAATGACTTCTGGTTTTGGAGGATCTGGAGCATATTCCGATGGCAAATTTAACATTACTAGCGAATTTGGTGGATGGATGCAAAATTATCTTCCTGATGATTTAGTTATGGACTTAATCAAGTACGTTGATGCAATCAATCTTGCTCATGGTGCACCACAAGAAATAACAAATCCTTTTACTAAAGAAGTATTTGAAATCGAAAAGAAAGGTATCGCTCACGGATTAAAATTATTAAGAAGTGAAGTCAGACATTTAGGTACTGAAATAAATTTGGAAATTCTAAAATCTATATATGAAGAATTAAAGAAAAATGTCACATTTTCATTTAGAAAGAATGTCGAAGAGGTAATTATTGAAGATAATACTGTTAAAGGCATCATTTTTGAAGACGGAGAAAAAGTTTTCGCCGATTATGTTCTTCTTGGCGTAGGAAGAAATGGCTCTGAATGGCTCGCTAAATGTTTAAGAAAACATGGTATTTCATTTTCCAACAACCGTGTCGATGTTGGTGTAAGAGTAGAAACAAATGATATTATCATGGATGAAATCAACAAATATCTCTATGAAGGAAAATTTATTTTTAACACATCAGTAGGTACTACGGTAAGAACTTTCTGCTCTAATCCTTCTGGACATGTTGTCGTGGAAAATCATAATGGTATTATGGTATGTAATGGCCACGCTTATCATGATCCAAAACTCGGTTCGAAAAACACCAACTTTGCTCTTCTTGTCTCATTAGAATTCGATGAACCATTTAAAGATGGCAATCAATATGCATATGATGTAAGCAAATTAGCTAATCAATTATCTGGTGGAGGAGTTATTGTCCAAAGATATGGTGATATCAAAAAAGGAAGAAGATCAACTGAAAAGCGCATCAATGAAGGCTTTGTTAAGCCAACATTAAAAGAAGCTGTCGCCGGTGATTTAGGTCTTATTTTACCATACAACGTAATGAAATCATTAATTGAAATGACAGAAGCTTTAGATTCCGTTACTCCAGGTATTGCTAACGATCACACTTTATTCTATGGAGTAGAAGCAAAATTCTATTCTGATCGTCCTGAAGTTAATGAGCATTTTGAAACAAAAATAAAAAATTTATATGTAGGTGGAGATGGTGCAGGCATTACAAGAGGCTTAGCGCAAGCTGGCGCATCTGGAGTATGGGTAGCACGTGACATCATTGATAAAATAAATACAAAGAAATAGTGTAAAGGGTCCTCTTTACACTTTTTTTATGAAGAAAGCACTTTATACTTAAAATATATTTCATAAAATGATTAAATAAATTTGACGATATAAGAATTCGTATTACATACAACGCTATTTAAGGAGGTAAAAATTTATGGCAAAAACAGTCGTAGTAATTGGTAGTGCTTGGGGAGATGAAGGAAAAGGAAAAATAACTAACTACTTAAGTAAACAAGCAGATTTAGTAGTCCGTTACTCAGGAGGAGACAATGCTGGTCATACAATCGTTTTAGATGATGCAGTATATAAATTACATATTGTTCCTTCCGGCATCTTTGATCCAAATACTAAAAATATCTTAGGAAATGGTTGTGTAGTTAATCCAAAAGCTTTATTAGAAGAAATTGAAACATTAAAGAAAGCAGGATTTAGCTGTGATAATCTTTATATTTCTGATCGTGCCAATGTTTTATTTGATTATCATAAGATTTTAGATGGATTAAAAGAAGAAAGACTTGGTGCTAGATGCATCGGCACCACTAAAAAAGGTATCGGTCCTTGCTACACTGATAAAATGGCACGTGATGGAATTAGAATGTGCGATTTTATTTCACCAGATTTTAAAAATATATTAAAAGAAACACTAGTAATTAAAAATGATGAATTAACTCACTATGGTGCTGACCCTATCGAGTTCGATTCATTCTACGAAGAATATCAAGCTATTGCGGATAAGATTAGACCTCTAGTTTGTGATACTGTCACTTTAATCAACGAAGAAATTAATAAAGGAAAGAAAGTTTTATTTGAAGGAGCACAAGGAACTTTACTCGATATTGACTTTGGCACATATCCTTTCGTCACTTCATCAAATCCTACCGCTGGAGGTGTTTGTACAGGAACTGGCGTAGGTCCAACCAAAATTAAAGAAGTAATCGGTATTGTAAAAGCTTATACCACTAGAGTGGGATCTGGCCCTCTACCTACTGAATTCAATGATGAAGTTTCACAAGATATCAGAGATAGAGCTCACGAATATGGAGCAACCACAAAAAGAGCAAGAAGAATTGGTTGGTTAGATTGTGCTATTCTTTCTTACTCAGTAAACATCAATGGTATGACTGGTATAGCATTAACATTACTTGATATATTCACTGGATATAAAAAGATTAAGATTTGCGATTATTATACTTTAGATGGAAAAATCTTAAAGGCACCTTGTGCTAAAATTGAAGATTTTGCTCGTTGCGTACCTCACTTTATTGAAATGGATGGATGGGAAGAAGATATCACTGGTGTAACTTCTTACGATGAACTTCCAGAAAATACTAAAAAATATATTGAAAAAGTTGAAGAATTAACTGGAGTACCAGTTGTAATTTTCTCAGTAGGTCCAGACACTAAACAAACAATAATAAGAAAAGAATTATATTAATAACAAAGGAGAACAAAAAAATGGCTATTGAATGTAAAAACCCTCTTATTCAAACTAAATTATCAATTATGAGAGATATGAACACCTCATCAAAGGAATTTAGAGAATCTTTAACAGAAATTGGATCATTAATGTGCTACAAAGTATTTGAAGATTTAGAAGTAGTAGATGGAGAAGATATCGTAACACCAACTAATGCTGTTCTTCCTAAAAAGGAATTAGCAAATCATATTGTTCTTGCTCCAATCCTAAGAGCGGGACTAGGCATGGTTGATGGAGTAAGAAATATGCTTCCAACCGCACGTATTGGCCATATCGGTATGTATCGAGATGAAGAAACATTAATTCCTCACGAATATTATTTCAAACTTCCAGAAGTAGAAAATCCATTAGTAATTTTAATTGATCCAATGCTAGCTACAGGAGGTTCTGCAGTCGCAGCGATTGAGGCGATTAAAAAAAGAGGATATAACAACATCCGCTTCATGTGTTTAGTAGCGGCTCCAGAAGGTATAAAAGTCGTAGAGGATGCTTATCCAGAAATTAAAATTTTCTGTGCCGCTATCGATGAAAAATTAAATGAAAATGGTTATATTCTACCAGGTCTAGGTGACGCTGGAGATAGAATTTTTGGTACTAAATAATGATGAACGAAGATATTGAAAGAGTATTATACTCTCATGAAGATCTAGTGGAAGCTTGTTCAAAAGTTGGAAAACAAATTTCTACAGACTATAAAGGAAAAACTCCTATTTTAATTGGATTATTAAATGGTTGTATACCCTTTTTCGCGGAATTAATAAAACATATTGATATTCCAATGCAAACAGAGTTTATGCAAGTAAAATCATATTTTGGAGG
>JBJFEV010000016.1:0-17011 GCA_051891155.1 Bacilli bacterium | reverse complement strand
ACATTCTCAATAACTAAATCAAATACCTCTTTTAAATCTAATTCTCTACCAAAAATTGAATCAATTGTCTTAGTAGTATCTACTCTTCTTATGAGTTTTTTATTCAAATCAATATAATACATTTCTTGATACATACCACATACAGCGTTAGTGATATTTCTTTCCATCTTTTCTCTTTCAATAATTAAAGAAAGCTCTTCATTGACCGCATTCTCCCCGATTCTCTTACGTAAACTTTCATTTTCATTTTGATTGAGAGAAGAGAGAACTAATTCTCTATTTTCTTTAATTTTCCTTGTTGTAATAGCATATGATCCATTTTGTAAATCTACAAAAAGAGATTCTACCCATTGATTCAAATAAGGATCAAATATGATAGGGCAATTATGCATTTTTTTATTTGCAATTGGACAATGTGAACAAGGGGAATTTCTAAAAGCTGTTTTTTCGTAACAAACATCTCCTTTTTTTATTCCAACAAAATGTTTTGCCACGGTATCATTAAAATACTCTATTTCATACTTGTCATTGATAATGTAATAATAAATTTCATCTTTATTTTCCATGATTTCGCCTCATTATTTCAAATTATCCCTTAAAATAATTATACAAAGGAATAAATCAAATTTTCAACTTGATAAAAATATATATTATTTTTTTATTGAAAACACTTTCATTAAATAATTAAAAAATGTAATCGTTTTCAATATTGATTGTTATAAACAACAAAGTAAAATAAAAGTAGGTCAAGTACCTAGCGTTGGTCGAAATTTTTCCCTCATATCTTTGTTTTTCATAGTCGGCCATCGTTCATTAGCTCTTTTCTCCCAAGAAGAGCTTTTTATTTCCCTTTCTTATTTATGAAAAAAGATGATGCAATCATCTTTTTTTATTTTGTCATAAAAAAATACTCACTACTTATTATTTATTTACAAGAGGGACATGAAAATAATAAATAGAGAGTACTTGTATAAAAGAGGTTTTCCTTTTTTACAAAGAAATCTTAACTCATTATTTTTTATTAATTTTACTCTTGTCATATTCGACCTTTTTTTTGGCATAACTAAAAACAAAAAAATTTGTTTATCATAATTTTTATCCTCATAAAGTCTCTTCTATATATATCCATTAAGCAATTTTTGCGAATATTCAGGACATTTTCTTCCCCTCATTCCCCCCATTCTTTTACGTATTTATATAGAAAAAAATATGCTGAATAAAGAAAAATATGTTATTATTTCACTCTAATAATATTGCCTCTCATCCACATAAAAAAGAGTATTCGTTATCAACACGAATACTCTTGAAATAATTAAGCTCTTCTTGAAATTTCGATTTCAATTTCCTTTTTACCATTAATATAGTAATAATTTTTTACTTTACCAATATAATTTTCAGTATTATTAGAAACTTTGAAGATAAATCCACTTAATGCAACGAATATATAACCAATTGGTTGATCGGTATCTTTTAAACATACATTCATAACTGATTTAGATGCACTAACATCAAATACTACTTCGTCCCCAACTTTTGCTTTCAATGAATTAGCTTGAATTTCTTTATTTCCAGATCCTAATAAAGCAATAATAATTGGTCCATCAAAATCCTCTGATTGAGTATCCGCATTATCATATAACGCTGCGAACTTTGTATAGAATGATTTATAATTTGTATCTCTATTAACAAATGCATTTAGTAAGATAATTAATAAGAAAAACGCTATAAGTAAAAATCCTATAATTAATATTAAAAGCCACCACATAATTTTTAAATCTCCTTTATCGTAAGTCCATATTACTCTATACCAAGAGTAGAATAAAACGTTTTTTTGTAATTCTACTATTTAGAGAATACCTTTTATTCCCTAATTAGTTGCTCTAATTCATCCACTAATTCATTTAAACGATAAACTACCACCATGAAGGTTTCTTTCTTAGTAAAATCAACACCAGCATCACGTGCTTGATCTACTGGATATTTTGATCCTCCAGATTTTAACAATGATGTATATCTATCAAAAGAACCATCTACTCCATCCTTTACATTTTTATATAAAGCGAAGGAAGCAGCAAATGATGTTGCATATTGATATACATAGAAAGGTGTATAGAATAAGTGAGGAATATAAGCCCAAACATATTCTTTTAGTTTCTCTTCTTTAATATCCATATCGTAATATTGCTTATATAAATCAATCATCGTTTTAGATAATAGTTCGTAGGTGATTGGTTCATTATTCTCTACACACTTAGAAATCGTCCATTCATAGTGAGCAAATAAGGTTTGACGATAGAAAGTTGAATATATTTCATCTATCGCCTTTTGTAGGAGCATTATTTTCTCTTCTTTAGTAGTATTTCCTTCTTTAATTAAATAATCAAGAAGCATATGTTCATTATATGTAGAAGCAATTTCAGCAACAAAAATAGTATAGTTTTGTAATACGGAAGGTTGAGCCTCCTCTGCGTATAAGGTATGTATAGAATGTCCTGCTTCATGAGCAACTGTAAAAACATCATCTAATGTTCCTGCATAATTTAATAAGATAAATGGATGCAAATCGGATTGACCAGATGAATATGCCCCTGTTCTTTTTCCTTCTTGCTCATATACGTCCACAAATCCGTCTCTCAATACTTCATGAGCTTTATCGATAAAATCTTGTGGGCATGATTTAATAGAATTAAAGAATAATTCCTTTGCTTCTTCATATGTATATTTTTTGCTTGATGAAGCAAGGTCAATAAATCTATCATATGTGCGATAATTATCAATCTTTAAATACTTTTTACGGAGTTTTAAATACTTCTTTAATGATGCATTTTCTTGCGATGCAACCTCAATAAGATTAGTAAATACTTCAGTTGGAATATTATTATCATATAAATGATACTCTAATATAGAATTATAATTTCTTGATTTCCTTTCGGCATTTTCCATATTCAATGTAACAGAATAAATATTAGCGTATGTATTCTTGTGTTCATCATATGTAGCATATAAAGTTTCAAAGATTTTTCTTCTATCTTCTTCATTATCTTTATGTTCTTGAATTAATGCTCTCCAATTACCTTGTGTTACTTTTACTTTGCCAGTAGATAATTCTACTTCTTCAGGGGATGAATCAGCAACTGCAAGAGACGAATAAAGATTACCTCCAACTGATGATAAAGGTGCATAATTAGCTAATAATTCTTCTCTTTTCGCATCAAGAACATGTATTTGTCCTCTGAAAAGCTTTTCTAATAAGAAACGATATTGCTTAATACTGTCATTTCTTTCCACGAATCCCATTACTTTTTCTTGACCGATAACTAATATTTCTGGCGATTCAAAACTTGTTTTTGATTGAATTACATTGAAAATCATAATCACTTTTGAAACATAAGCAGCATTTTCCACATTCTTCTTATTTAAATCAGATTGAAGCGCTGCATATTCATATACTTTCGTCGCTTTCTTATCAAATTCATCTTTTAAAAGAACATATTCAACAAATTGTTTTTCATCATTTAATTTTCCTTGATAGGAAGCTAATTTATCTCCATAAGGTGGAAGATTATTAAGTTCTTCTAAGAACTCTTCTTTTGTTTTAAATAAATATGTTAAATCCCATTTATTCATTATTTAATCCTTTAGAAATATCATTGCAAGATATTTCTTCCTTTCTTAACGAAATAATAATACTACACACATTCTTTTAAATGAATGGAATTTGTCTCTATTTGTAAAGAAAAAACATCATTATCTTTTATTTCTTTAAAAAAGAGACAGTAAAAAAGTAGAGAAAAACTTCTCTACTCATCAATACAATTATTTGATATTCTCTTCTTCTTTTTCTTCCATCACACTCATATAGGCTGGACGAATAATCTTATCCATACAAATTAATTCTTCAATTCTATGAGCACTCCATCCTACAATACGAGCTACTGCGAATATAGCGGTAAATAATTCTTGAGGGATACCAAGCATTTCATAAACAAAACCGCTATAGAAATCTACATTGGGACTAACACCTTTATAGATGTGACGTTTTTTGGCAATTAAAATAGGCGCTAATTCTTCAATATTTTCATATAACATTAAATCTTGTTGACGATTTTTCTCTTGTGCTAATTTTTTTACATAGTTCTTAAATACTCTTTCTCTTGGATCAGACAGCGAATAAACAGCATGCCCCATTCCATAAATTAAGCCTTTTTGATCAAAAGCTTCCTTATCTAAAATTTTTTCCAAATAAGAAGATATTTCTTCTTTAGAAGAATAATCTTTTACATGTTCCTTAATATCTTGCATCATTTCCATCACTTTAATATTAGCGCCACCATGTTTAGGCCCTTTTAAAGAAGACATTGCCGCGGCGATAGTGGAATAAGTATCTGAGCCAGAAGAAGTCACCACTCTAGTAGTAAATGTAGAATTGTTTCCTCCTCCATGTTCCATATGTAAAATAAGTGCAGTATCTAAAGCTTTAGCTTCTGTTTTAGTATAAGTTTTATCAGGGCGAAGCATCATCAATAGATTTTCCGCTGTTGACAAAGTTGGATCAGGACGATGAATAAACATACTATCTTGCTTCTCATAATAATTAAATGCATGATACGCATATATTGCAAGGAGAGGAAATTCACTGATTAATTGAATACATTGTCTTAAGGAATTATCAATAGTTGCCTCATTGGCACTTTTATCGTAAGAAGCGAGCGTTAACACACTTCTTGTTATAGTATTCATAATATCAGAAGAAGGAGCTTTCATTATTACATCGCGAGTAAAATTAGATGGTAACGTCCGACAACTTCCAATTACCTCTTTAAAAGTAGTAAGTTCTTCTTCACTAGGAAGTTCTCCCATTAAAAGAAGATACGCTACTTTTTCAAACCCCAATTCATCAGGCTCTAAAGAATTAATTAATTCTTCTACCTTGTAACCCCGATACCACAATTCTCCATCACACGATACTTTTTTTCCATCAATAATTTTAGACGATATGATTTTAGAAATATTAGTTAATCCAGCAAGCACTCCTTTTCCGTTTTCATCGCGCAATCCTTTTTTTACTCCATATTCATCATAAAGACGAGGAGAGATATTATCATTGTTTTTGCATAACTCTGCTTTTTTGGATGCATAATTAATCACTTGTTCATTCATCTTCTCCCCCTCCTATTTTCTTCAATTCGTCACTCATAATATCTTCTAATTCACTCATTAAACTTAATAAACTTATAAGTCTTTCTTCACCAAATTTTTTAGCTACTTCGCCATAATATTCTTTTAGTATTTTTTCTTGTTCATCCATAATCTTTCTTCCACTTTCAGTAAAAGAAACATACGTACCTTCACTTCCATCTCCATCATGTGACCATACCACTAATCCCTTTTCTTTTAAAGATGAAGCTATTTTAGATGCTTTAGTAATAGAAATTTTCATATTTTTAGCAATATCTTGTAAATATACTTTACCATCATCTAATAAATCAGAGATTTCTTTTAAAGCAATATATTCCGAAGGAGCAATATTCTTAAATAAAATATCTGCTTGATCTTTACTAAACATATAGCGATGATAAGTAATAATATTAGATAAATTGTTAATATCATTTAATTTTTTCATATTATTATTTCCTCCTTAACTCTAATTTTTTATGCAAATATGCATTGGCATTATGATTAATTCTACCAATATAATTCATAAAACTATCTTTCTCAACTTGTGAGAATCCAGAAAGAAGAACATCAATAAATTCTTTGTGAATATTCTCTCCTTCTTTAATAATATTAAAAGAACCATCACATAATTTGAGATGAATAGTGCGGTGGTTTTCTCCTAAATAATCTCCTTTAACATATCCTCTTTCTTCCAAATCCCGTAGAGAAATAGAAACATGTGATTTTGTTATTTTTAAATTTTCAACAATATCGCTTGCTGTATCTAGACTTGTATTTTTCGCTAAAAACATCAATACTACCATCTCCGTCATTGTAAGATGATATTTCTCACATACTGGTCCAAACAAGAACGCATATAATTCACGATTAACAAATAAGTTATCAATAATTCCTTCCATTTCACTTACCTCATATAGTTAAATAACGAACCGTTCGTTTTTTAACTATTTAATTGTATCTCTTTCCTTTTTTTTAGTCAATTAATCACGATAATAAAAAATTGTTTACATGATATTCTTTATTAGTTTCTTATGAAAATACAATAACTTTTTAAAAACAAAAAAGATGTCGAAAACAACTAATTAATATATAAAAAAACGCCACTTTCGTGGCATTTTTAATAATATAATTAATTTATTAATTTCCTCTATCTTTCATATGAGGGAAAAGGATTACTTCTCTAATAGAAACTTGTTCGGTTAATAACATTACTAAACGATCAACACCAATTCCTACTCCACCAGTTGGAGCCATACCATATTCAAGTGATTCAACAAAGTCAACATCCATTTGTGAAGCTTCATCATTGCCTGCTTCTCTTTCTTTCAATTGATCTACGAATCTTTCTTTTTGATCGATAGGATCATTTAATTCAGTATACGCATTAGCGAATTCTTTACCTCCAATAAATAACTCAAATCTTTGAACGAATCTTGGATCTTCCACATCTTTTTTAGTTAATGGAGAAATTTCTACTGGATGAGAACATAAGAATGTAGGTTGAATTAATTTATCTTCACAGAATTTTTCAAAGAACGCATTGATAATATGGCCTACAGTGAAGTGCTTTTCAACTTCTACTCCATGTTCATTAGCAATTTGTGTTGCTTCTTCTAAAGTATAATTGTTAGCTTTAAAATCAACGCCAGTTTGCTCTTTAATCATTTCACACATGGTGACTTTTCTAAATGGTTTTGATAAATCGATTTTTTCTCCTTCTGGATTAAAGATATTAACAAATTCATCTTTACCAATAACCGTCTTTGCGGCATGTTTAATAACACCTTCAGTAATTCTCATCATTGATGATAAATCACCATAAGCTTCATATAATTCAACGGTAGTGAATTCAGGATTATGTGTTAAATCCATTCCTTCATTTCTAAATAATCTTCCAAATTCATATACTTTTTCTAAACCACCGACGATTAAACGTTTTAATGGTAATTCAGTAGCAATACGTAAATAGAAATCTTTATCTAGTGCATTATGATGAGTGATGAAAGGGCGAGCTGTTGCGCCTCCTTGAATTGATTGAAGTACAGGAGTTTCTACTTCTACAAAGCCTAATGAATCAAAATATGATTGCATTGCTCTAATAATTCTAGGGCGAGATAAAGCTACTCTTTTAGCTTCTTCATTCATTATTAAGTCAACGTATCTACGTCTATATCTTTCTTCTTTATCGGTTAATCCATGGAATTTTTCTGGTAAAGGTCTTAAGGCTTTAGTTAAGTGTGTATACTCTAAACATTTAACAGTAGGTTCGCCAGTTTGAGTTAACATAACTTTTCCTTTAACACCAACAATATCACCAACATCCGCCATTTTGAATAATGTATATGTTTGTTCTCCTACATCATTGATAGAAATATAAACTTGTTGTTTTCCTTTTTTATCTTGTAGAGCAAAGAAACTTGCTTTACCCATCTTACGAATAAACATGATTCTGCCTGCAACTGAAACATGTAAATCCATCGCTTCTACTTCTTCATGAGTTTTACCCGCTACTTTTTCTCTAATATCTTTTGACCAATCAGTTTGATCGAATGCTTGTCCAAATGGATCAATTCCCATCTCTTTTAATTTTTCTACTTTTTGACGTCTAACTACTTCTTGGTCTGTTAATTTTTCTTCCATTTGTATACCTTCTTTCTATTCTTTCAAGACGACTATATTTTATCTAAAAATATAGTTCTATGCAATGAAAATAGTTTCTCGCATCCATTTAGCAATAATTTGCATATTATCTTCCTTGATAATCTTGTAAAATCTCTTCTACTACTTGATTAAATTCTTCTTCATTATTAATTTGAGTTAATTTGTAACGATATTTCTTTGAATTAGGGAAAGAAGAAATGTAATGAGCGGCCAATCCCCTCATTTCCGAAGAGGCACGATGTTCTCCTTTTAATTCTTTTAAATACGTATAATGCTTTCTCATATTTAAAATGCGTTCTTCTAAAGTTTGGTCAAAAAGTCTTTCCCCTGTTTTTAAATAATGATCGATTTGAGTAATTAAGAAAGGATTACCTAATGCTCCTCTTCCTATCATAATTCCATCACATTTAGTTTCTTCAATAATTCTAATCGCATCATCTATACTTCTAATATCTCCATTAGCGATAAGAGGAATAGAAATTGCTTCTTTTGCTTTCCTAATCCACGAATAATCAGCATTACCAGCATAATATTGGCTTCTTGTTCTTCCGTGAACTGCAATTGCACTTACTCCTGCTTTTTCTAGATTTTTACAAGTCTCTACTACATTGATAGAATCTTCATCCCAACCTAATCTAATTTTACAAGTAACTGGTTTGTCACACACTTCTACAACACCCTTAATCGCTTGGAATAATTCTTCTTCCCGTCCTTTTTTTAACCAAGAAGAGCCAGCGTTTTCTTTAACCACTTTAGGAACAGGACAGCCTAAATTTATATCTAATATATCAAAATTAGCTTTACTACAAAGAATCTTTGCTCCCTCTTTTAAAGATGATGGGGATCCACCAAAAAGTTGAATAGCTAAAGGATGTTCATTTTCATCATCTTTAATCATTTCAAATGTTTCTTTATTGGAATAGATTAAAGCAAAGTCTGATATCATTTCCGAAACTACTAGACCACATCCAAATGGCTTAAGTAATTTTCTATATGCCGAATTAGTGATACCTGCCATTGGAGCAAGAACTATATTTGATTCAAATTCAATATTTCCAATTTTCAATTTATTCATAAAAGCGTAAAAAGAAAGAGGAATAACTATTCCCCTTCCTTACCATCCTTCTTTTCTTCATCATTATAAGCATTCTTTACAAATGCGTCCATTTGTTCTTCTTGCTTTTTTTCTTCTTTTAATGCGTAATCAGGCATTTTTCTATTCTTTAGTAGATAATCGATTTCTTCTGAATTCAATGTTTCAAATTCTAATAATGTTTCCGCGATTAAGATAACATCATCTTTATTTTCTTTGATAAGATTAACTGCTTTTTCATGAGCATCTTCAATAATCTTTCTAACTTCTTTATCGATTTCATTTGCAACATTTCCAGAGAAATTTTTTTGATTTGAAGTATAATCTCTTCCTAAGAAGACTGAACCGGTATTTCTTTCATATTGAATAGGTCCTAATGAAGACATACCATACTCAACAACCATTGCTCGAGCAATTTCAGTTGCCTGTTCGATATCGTTAGATGCACCAGTTGAAATCTCATTGAAGAATACTTCTTCTGATGATCTTCCACCTAAGAAGCCAACAATACGTGCTGATAATTCATCTTTTGACATTAAGAAACGATCATTTTCTGGTGCAGATAATACATATCCTCCCGCCATTCCACGAGGAACGATTGTTACTTTTTGTACTTTATCGCTACATTCAAGTTTTAATCCAATAATCGCATGTCCTGCTTCATGGTAAGCTACGGTCTTTCTTTCTTTTTCGGTTAAACGTTTAGATTTCTTTGCTGGTCCGGCAATTCTTCTATCGATAGCCTCATCAACTTCAACAATTGAAATTGTATCTTTTTTAGCTCTTACCGCTAAAATAGCGGCCTCATTAACAACGTTTGCTAAGTCAGCACCAGACATACCGATAGTTCTACGAGCAACATTTTCCCAATCAACTGTATCATCGACTTTTTTATTTTTAGAATGAACTTTAAGTATTTCTTCTCTACCTTTTTTATCAGGTAAGCCGACAGTGATTTGACGATCAAATCTTCCTGCTCTTAATAGAGCTGGGTCAAGGATATCGCTTCTATTAGTTGCAGCGATAACGATAATACCGACATTATCTGCAAATCCGTCCATTTCTACTAATAATTGGTTTAAGGTTTGCTCTCTTTCGTCGTTTCCTCCACCAAGTCCAGCACCTCTTTGTCTACCGACAGCATCAATTTCATCGATAAAGATTAAACATGGTGCGGTTTGTTTAGCTTTTCTAAACATATCTCTAACTCTTCCAGCACCAACACCGACAAACATTTCGACAAAGTCAGAACCTGATATTGAATAGAATGGAACTCTTGCTTCACCAGCAACTGCTTTTGCAAGTAATGTTTTACCAGTTCCAGGAGGGCCTACTAACAATAAACCTTTAGGTAATTTAGCGCCCGCTTTAGCGTATTTATCTGGATGCTTTAAGTAATCTACTAATTCCATCATTTCTTCTTTTTCTTCTTCGCAACCCGCTACATCAGAGAATCTAACTGGTGTGTTATCTTCTCTTCTCGCTCTAGATTTATTAAAATCCATAGCTTGGTTGTTAGATTTAGAAGCGGCTGCTCCCATTCGAGAAACTAAGAATAAAACTAGTCCTAATCCAACAACAACAAGAAGAATCATTGGGAAGTAATCAGTCCAGAAATTAGATGCATTAGGATTTACGATTGTATAGTTCGTAGATGTAAAATAATGATTTCCATTCTCGTCTAATCTATTTTCAAAAACATACGCTAAGAAATTTTTATTGTCCTCTGTTCCTGAAATACGAGATGAGAATGAATATAAAACATTCTTTGTTGTTCCATTAGAAGAAGTAATTTGGCCTTTATAAGTACCGGATATATCAATAAAATCACTGTAATAAGTTACGGAAATCTTGGTAAAATCCTTTGTCCACAATACGGAACGTTCAACCTTTGTCTCCCAATCCGGATCTGTATAATCTATTCTAGCGGTGATGATTTCACCTTCAGCAAATGATGTCTTGTTGCTTGATCCCGATGAAAAAACAAATGAGATGACAACTATAATTCCAATAATGATAACATAAGGCATTATGAAACTTATCCAGGATGTCTTTTTCTTTTTCATTTGAAACCTCCTTTTTTGAAATTCACATTAAATTATTTATAATTAATGTGGTATCATTTTATCACAAACTTTAATTTGTTTACTAGTATTTTTTGACTTAATGAATTAGATAAGGGTAAATAAACAACTTTCCCATATTTATCAAGCACAATTGGATATGTTTTTCGCTTATTTAACGGCACTTTCTCATCCATTAAAACTTTACTAACTTTCTTATTAATTTCTCCTATTTGTACTATATCTCCCTCTTTTACATTTCGAAAAATAAGAGGATATGAATTTGGATAAATCTTTAATGGTGATAAATCAGTGCGAAAATCACAGGAAAATTCTTTTGTATCCATTACGCTTGGTTCAGTCATAATATATTCATATTCATAATTTGAATTTTTAGGGGATAGGATAAAAGAATTATATTCCTTAATCAGTTGATAATCTTTATTAATGCTCACGATAGCACTAGCTTTTTTACTTTGTAAAGTTTTTCTTATCTCCATAACTTTAGTATATGAAAGATTGAGGGAAGATAATTTTATTTTTTTCGATATTAATGAAAAAAAATACATCGCAAAGGTCTTTTCGTCTAATTGTAATAATTCTTCATTTGTTAAATTTTCTTGTTCCAACATTTTTTTTACATTTGCATTAATGGAATTCAATTCATCATTTCTTTTTTTTATCTCTTGAAGAATTAAATTTAATTCTTCATCATCCATTTTTTCAACAATCTCATGCCTAATTTTATTTCTTGTATATTTAGTTTCTAAATTACTTGAATCTATAGAAAAAGGAACATCATTATCAACACAGTACGATAATAAATCTTTCTTTCGATATGATAATAAAGGTCTAATTACTTTCATATCATTAATTATAGTTTCCTCTTTTATGCCATAATATGTAACAATTGCCCCTCTATTTTTTTGCATTAAATAAGTTTCTACCAAATCGTCTCTATGATGGGCAACAAGCAAAGCAGAAGCGCATTCTTTTATATATATATCTTTGAAAAAATCGTAGCGGAGATTTCTTGCCCATGCCTCAAAGTTTCCCTTTTTAGATGATAAATAAGCCTCTTTCACATAACATTTAATATTATTTGATGCACAAAATCTTTTAACCATTTCTTCTTCATCATTCGATTCTTTACGAGTATGATAATTGACATGGGCAACGATTACTTTGTGTTTATTTTTAATTAGCATCGATAAAAGAGCCATCGAATCAGGACCACCTGATAGAGCCACTAAAAAGATTTTTTCATTCTCATATTGCACTTGTCATCACCACTTTTCACAAACGAATTATATTATAAGTGGGATATTTTTTCATCATTTCTTAATATTTTTAGAACAATTAAAGTTTTATCATCTTCCAGTGTAGCGTGAGAAGAAAGATAATCGAACAAATAATCGATAATCATGTCATCATCTTGCCCACTATAAAAACGGAAGAACCTTTCTATTTCTTTGTCTAAATTTTCTTTAAATCCATCACTGATTTGCACAAAAATGTCATTAGGTTTTATTTGACCTATATATGGTTCAACTTCAAGAATAGAAATTATTCCAACCGGAGGAAATATTTGACTAATTTTTGTCGTTGTTTTATCTCTTATCAAATAAGTAGGATATGAGCCATATTGATAGGAATAAAAATTACCATTTACTAAGTCGATTTTTAATAGATCGAATGTGGAATATATTTCATCGTAAGTTTTCCCTTTTATGAACGCATTTAAGCATGTGATAATTTCTTTATCAGAAGAAGATAGATGTTTCATATGAAGATACAAAGAGGATACGTATTTTGCAATTTTTTTTGAAATCTTATTATGTCCCATACCGTCAACTAACAAAGAATTGAAAATATTTTTTTCTTCAATAAAAATGTTATAATCGCCATTTTCCCCTTCTTGATAAGCTTTAGACATTGAATAGCACTTTACATTATATTTATTTATATAAATATCTTCTGGGCTATCCATCAATTTCATCATCTTATGAAGAGGCTCTTTAAAGAAAGAAATCTCTTTATTAAAAAGACGCTTATGTTCTTTTTTCATATAATAATCTTCATCAAGTTGTTCTTTTTTATCAAATTCATCTTTCTGTAGCAAATCAATTAACTCATCGAAACTATTTAGAACATTTACTAACTGTAAAGTATAGTTATTATATTCGATTTTTTTCTTTTCCTCATTTGTCAAAATAAATCTTTCCATTTTTCTTATCATATTGTCATTTATTATCAAGCTAACTAAAAACGCTAAAACGCCGATATAATATGATGATGACAAATAAAAACTATTATCAAAAATATATGAAAATAACGTTAAAATCACTAAAAAAGAATAATAAAACTTCTTTGGTATCAAGAAGAAAATTAAGCAAGGAAGCAAAAATTTAATAGTTTCATCAAGAGTATAATTTCCAAAAAAATACATCGCGCAGAAAAAGGCGAATAAGCAAAGATATTTTTTCAAAGAAATATCCATTTTCTTGCAGATAATAATAATTATATAAACAAAAAATACAAATAATATCTTTATCGGCAATAATGAAACGCTAAAAAGAAAAAAAGTAATATATAGATCTTCATCAGAAGGAAATTGATTCTTATCTTTTACCCATGCACAAATATTATTTGCCCCCATAGATATTACATAACTTAATAATCCTAAGGAACAAGTCATTATTATGGTATATATATGTCTATCGAGTAGAAAATAAAAAATGATCAAAATAAAAATAAAAGAAAGTAACATTGTATTTTTTCTAATTTTTTCATTATTTTTAATCATTTTTGATATATATGCACAAATTAAAAAAACGCCTTGAATAAATACTATTTCCAAGAAATACTTCATTGATATAAAAGCGCTAGTTATTAGACTGCAACAAGCCGATACTATAAAGACACTAGGAGAGAGGAAATAAGAAGAAAAAAGAAGTGCAACAATAAAGGGATTAAAGCTAAACGCTTTATCTAGGAGTATAAATTGAATTGATATAAACCCGAAAACTATGTTTTGAATTAGTAAAGATTTGTTTAGTGAATACTTAATTTTACTTATAAATTTCTCCATTATTCCCTCTCCTAGAAGTATTTTAGGAAAAAGAAAAATAAAAAAACATCGAAAGATGTCACTCCGATGTTATTTTTTTACAATAATTAATGTTTCTTGCATATCATATCCTGTATAAGTACCATCAAAATACACATTTAAATATTCATCATCTTTCAAATAGTCATTTTGATCTTTTAGATATGTTTGCTCAGCAATCATTTTTTGCTTTGTGGCTTCTAACACTTGTCTTTCTTTATATAAAGCAGTGATTCTTACTAGTGTAAATGTCGCTACTACAAGTGATAAAGCAAATACTCCTAAGCATGCAAAACTTATGAGTCTATTTTTGGCTTTTTTCGTCTTTTCGCCCATCTTTTAGCCCTCCATTGTATTTGTGAAATAATTTTATCATAGGTCTTTCTTATTTTCAACTTTGAAGGCAAATATATTTTTATATATAGACTCTTTTTTATATCGATGATAACTTTCTTAATAGGCTGATAATAAAAGCGAAAAAATATAGCGGACCCTCCTAATAAAAACAGAGGATAGTAAAGCGATAATATACCATCTACGACTTCAATCAAAAAAAGGAAATATAGTTTAGTGAGTAATAAAAGGGCCAGTGGTTCAATAAGTAATTTAATAAAAAATAATTTTCTATTTTCTAATAAAACATTAATTAAACATATAGTTAACCCTATTAACCCTCCAAATCCTATAGTTCCTATACTGACTTGAAATTGTTCAAATAAAGTCATTACTTAAAGAGTTTAGATAAAATAGACTCTTTTTTATCTCCTTTTGTTTTTCCAAGATACGTTATTTGATTAATTAATCCATTAATTGTTAATAACCCTTCTTCCATATTCATACTTCCAAGGGCTAAATCTTTCCCTTTTACATGAACATATCCATCGCTAGTATCTAACAAAAACTCATTTGAATCAAAACTATCAATTTTTTTTACATTATCAAGTGAAAGAGTTCTTCTTTCTTTTAATGTCAAACTTTGTTTGGTGTTAATATTTTCATTTTCCATATAATTTCCTCTATAGATATATATGAAAAAAGTATGTTAATTATTCATTATCTATAATGATATTTGTTCGTCAGATATCACTTCAAATAAGGAAGAAGCTTCTTTCTTTTTAGTTTGTTCGCTTATTCCTATAACTCTTACTTTTAACCTTCGCTCACCTAACGTTAGTTCAATCAGATCATTTTCTTTTACTTCTGAACTAGGTTTAGCAATCTTATCGTTTATTTTTACAAATCCTAAATCTAATATATCTTTTGCAATCGTTCTTCGCTTAATCACTCTTGATACTTTTAAATATTTATCTATCCTCATATTTCAATTCTCCTTGCTATATGATATTAATTTATCATTTTCATAAATTAATCTTAATACAAAATATGGCTCATTATCTTGAAGCATCTTTAAAAAGATAATATCTCCTTCCCATAAAGGAAGATGAAAAACATCCTTTTTATCAACGAACGCCAATTCGCCTTCATCACATTCTTTAATATTTCCAACAAAGGACGAAGATGTATAAAGATAACAAGTTTCCTCATATCCATCGATATTAAAAATTAATTTACCTCGTAAAGAGTAAGATAGTAAAGTAAGGGATGTCTCTTCCATGCATTCTCGTATTAACGCCTCTTCAGGAGTCTCTCCTTCTTCTATATGTCCACCGATTCCTATCCATTTTCCCGCATTAACATCTTTTTTCTTTTTATTGCGGTATAGCATCAAATATTTATTATCTTTTTCCAAATATCCAAGTACAGTTTCTACCATATTTATTCCTATCCTTGAAGTGTCCCTATTGTCGATAATAATTTTTCTAATTCATCAACATATTGAGGGGATTTTTTTAAACGCAACTTTATCTTTTTATCTTCATAGGAAGCGACAACATGCTTAGCAACTTCCCCTAATTTTTCAAACAAAATAATACCTATACGATTAATAGCGGATATCTCTTGTGTCAATAAAATAGTGATAGTTCCTCCTACTTCCATTATTTTTTCAATATTAGGATGATTACCTAAAATGTCAATTTTTCTTTTTCTGACTAATAATGCTACTTCAGAAGGTAATTTACCATATACATCTTTCAACTTAGAGGCGAATAATTCCAACTGTGGCAAATTATTGATCGTTTGAATTTCTTGATAAAGTTCTAACTTATCACCATCAGTAGCATAAGATGAAGGAATATATGCGTCTATCGATAAATTATTAACTTTAATTACTTTCTCTTTAGCTATATTTCCTTGCTTTTCTTGGAGAACTTCATTGAGCAGTTTAATGTACATATCCACTCCTACGGTATCGATGAATCCTGCTTGCTCAGGACCTAAAATATCACCAGCGCCACGTATAGTTAAATCACGTTGTGCTATTTTATATCCAGAACCAAGTTCGGTAAAGTCCTTAATAGCTTTTAATCTCTTTTTAGAGATATCAGATAATTCTTTATCTTTGTTATATAATAAATAAGCATAAGCGATACGATCAGAACGTCCTACTCTTCCTTTAATTTGATATAGTTGAGAAAGGCCAAAATGATCAGCATTTTCAATAATCATCGTATTGGCATTAGCGATATCTAAACCTGTTTCGATTATTGATGTACAAACTAAAATATTGATTTCATTATTATAGAATTGAGTCATCGTATCTTCTATTTCTTCTTTATCCATTTGCCCATGCACAATACTGATTCTAGCACCATTAATCATCCTAGCGATTTTATTAGCTTTTGAGATAATCGTAGATGTATTATTGTGCAAATAAAAGACTTGCCCTCCACGAGCTAATTCTCTTTCAATAGCTTCTTTAACTAAACTATCTTGATAAGGAGCGACATAAGTTTGAATCGGCATGCGGTTGGATGGTGCACTTGATAAAAGCGATAAACTCCGTAT
>JBJFEV010000015.1:0-3795 GCA_051891155.1 Bacilli bacterium | reverse complement strand
ACTACTGGCAAAAAATAAAGTAAAACCTCATCCAAGAGTTAATAGGCTATTTTATTAGTGGCTAAAAAATATATTATTCTAGTGTCTTATTTTTATTAGTAATTTTGATAGGGACATTGTAAATTATGCATTTTAAAATAATTTTCTTTCTTAATGAATCATAATATTTTGAGTCATATATAGTTATCAAAAATGGTTTGTAGTTTCTTTTTTGCATATAAATGTAATTTAAGTTTCCCCCTACTAACACTGATTGATGCTTTAATATACAGTTTATTTACATTTTTATGTAGTGAAAGCTTTATAAAAATAATATATATAAAATCGCTACTGAATTATATTAATTGCACCTTTTATCAACATGTAATAGTTCATTAATTTCACCTTTTTTCAAGGTATTAATTAAAAACGGAACGAAATAAAATGGAATTGTCAATATTTTGTTATTTATATCATAACCATATTTGTTTCCTGATATTTTTATCGCTATAAATACTTTATTATGATTTTTAAATTTTTCCAAAGAATCAAGCGTGCCCTTTGATTTTTTTACATCAATAGGAATAAAGGTTGAATCGTATTCAATGATAAACTCAAATCCAGCATTTCCTTTGCCTTTCCAATAAAATAGTTTATATCCAGCTCTCATTAATTCTGACGCAACATAATTTTCAAAGAAAATTCCAGATAAAGAATTTCTAGAATTTTTATCAATAAATGTTGTTGCATTTATTCTACTTTGATAGGAAAAAATGCCAATATCAGATAAATATAATCTATATAGTGATTCATCTGAATCAATTAATGGAATAGTAACATTTTCTTTTACTAAAGAAGCTTTATTAATTAGATACGCTAATGTCAACCAGTCGATTGGTGATCGCATATCTCTACCTTTCGCATCTTTTTCTATTAATGAAACTTTAAAATTTTTAGATTCTTTATTTAATTGTGTATAAATATTTTCAAAAATCTTTTTAGCTCTAACAATTGATTCTGGACTTGCCTGGTACAAATCCATATCAGCTAAATAGTTATCATATAAGTCTTTCAATGTTTCTTTAGCTTCTTGATAACTACCTGTATCAATAAAAATTTCAACCACTTCCGGCATTCCACCAATCAACAAATACTCATAAAAAACTTCTAATGCTTTATCGTGAACAATTTCATCACATATTTCATTGTTTTTATAAGCAGTTAAAACTTTTTCATATAATTGCTTATTTCTATTTAATAGAAACTCTTCAAAATTCATTGGATAGATAGTCAATTGGTTTATTTTACCTACTGGAAACAAAAACTTATCTTTATTTCCTAATCCTCTTTTTCTATTTTCTCTTTGAATCTTGATTCTAACCATTGAACCAGTGACAATAACCGGTATTTCCTTAAAATCCTGACAAAAATATTTCATGAGTGTAATTATAGGCAAACACTCTTGAGCTTCATCAAATATTAAAAGTGTATCTTTATCAATGATCATATCTTTATCTAAGGATAAATATTCTATGATTTCCTTAGCATTTACATGTTTCATACAATAATCAACAAATTTATGTTCTGTTCTACAATCAATATAAATATATTTATTTGGAAAATATTCTTTTGCGAAAATATCTTTGATAAGATATGTTTTGCCAACTTGTCTTGCACCCCAAACCATTAAAGGTTTACGATTATGACTTTGTTTCCATTTAATTAAATCCTCAACATATTTTCTATACATATGCATCACCACTGACTGTAGTTTATCATTAATTGCACCTTTTATCAACATATTTCAATACATTAATTGCACCTTTTTCGATAATTATTTATATATGTCATCAATATATAATTTATTAACCTTTTCGATTCGGAGTGATATATTCATTTAAAATGTATGTCAATTTCAATTGTTATTAATATCCAAATTATAATATATGAAATGGTAAAGAAAAACTTCTTATTTAAGAGTACCTATGTGCAGTGCTAGAAGCAATGGTAAAGAAAAACCTCATCCAAAAGTTAATAACTCAAGGGTGAGGTTAGTTTCATTTAGTTCTATTTTCTAGTGAAATTCCTTTGTAATCCAACCAACACTTAGGTCCACTTACAGATTGCCCTGAGCAAAACTTAGCTGCACCAGATGAACTTTTAAATTGAATAATGAAACTTAAAGAATTGATATTATGCCTTATTTTTTATCGAATCACCCTCGCTTTCACTACTGCGCAAATGGACATTTAAATTATGACTTTAAATTAATGGTATGTGTATAATAGGTTCTTAATATTATTTATCAATCTTTTAAGATCAAAACTTTCACAAGCTATAATTTTCCTCTTTTCATGCTTGGAAATGAAGTATAATAATCAATAAAGTAGTAGATATAGTTTATTTTCTTATTAATCTTTCCATTTTAGTAAGAAGAGGTTTTACATCGTAATATAAAGCGATATTTTCATATTCCGATGAGCATTGAAGCATCTCATCTAAATCGTTATATATTTCTAGTAAACAAGCTTCATACTTATTGTTAGCTTTACCTAATGTATAGTCGATATTTTTATAAGTATCATATACATTACATAAAACAAAAGTATACCACTTTTGAATTTCATTTGGTTTTAATTCTTTCTTAGAATACTTAACTAAAAAAGTATAAATATCTTCTAAACGATAAGCATATTTTTCATCTTTATAACATTCAAAGGCACAAGGTAAAGGATGATAATGAAGAAGACCTGCATGAGTGATTTCTCCTCGAGCATACTTTTTTAATTCTTCGGTAGTCACTCTTTCTTTTTCTATCTTTTCAAATGCTTCATCAGCATTAAAAACATATACAAGTCCTTGATAACGAGAATTTTCAAAAAGATAAATCCAATATGAATTTTGGCCCTCACAAACTCTAACAATGGATGCTGTTTGACCCGCTTTATACTTTTCTCCATCAAGAATAATCTTGACACAATCTCCTACTTCAAATCTCATATATTGTTACTCCGTTAACCTTGTATAAATAAGAGGTTTCCTTCCTTCTTTTAAATATACTATAGCCTATCTTTTAATTCAATCAAATTAAAATAATCCAATGCTTAGAGCGAGTAAAAATTGACCCGCTAAATAAGTGAGCATAATATAAAAGTCTTCTCTTTTATCGTGTTTGATAAATAAAGTCTTAGCTAGATATAAATCAGAAGAAATAAATATCACATTACCAATTAAAGGCAAGAAACATAAAGGATATGAAAAATATTTATAACTATATATCCAAAAGATAATCATAACTAATGTTTCTGTTCCTAAAGAAGAGGCATACAAGGAAGATGGAATACTCATATCTTTAAAGTATTTCTTTCCCATAAAATAAATAATTAAAGTAATGAGAACAAATACTAAAGGAATAATAAAATAAAAGCAGAAATGTAAATTATTTATTTTATATAACGCTCCAAAATAATAAAGAATGTGGTTGATTCCAAAAGTGATCATACCAAGAATCAATATCTTTTTATTGTCCTTAAATATTAAGCATAAATCGCCTAACAATCCGAAGAACAAAGCAAAATAAACAAAGATATTCTTTGCTCCCAGTATCCATGCAATAACTGCAATAGCGGCAATACAAAAACATTTAGTAATCTTTCTTGCTTTATGTTTTTCTAAAAAGCAAAACACTAAATGGACTACTATAATTATTGAAGCAATTACAACTGATAACCATATTGTCATAAAAAATCCCTCTCTTTTTTACAGATAATTTCTCAATTCAAACGCAACACCTAGTAAGTGACTTATGTATTAAGT
>JBJFEV010000014.1:0-3797 GCA_051891155.1 Bacilli bacterium | reverse complement strand
AAAAATTCAATTTTAGGATTATCTATTTTAAAATTCTCCATATATTTTTGCATTTGATTATGAATATAAAACTTAATAGATAAATCATTTTCTTCTATTATTTTTAAGAACTTAGGATTTTCAAGTATTCCTTTATAAGCCTTATAATAATCCGTTTGAATAAAACTATTCGGTGAGATATTTGCCAACGATCGTCTCCAAGTAGGCATAATTAATACCTGCTTTTTATTATGTTTGTTTTCGTGTAGGTTATCGAATCTAGCTAATCCCGTCACCGCTATTTCATCATTAGCATATCCAAGCGTATTTTGAATAATTTTCTTTTCCTGGTTTGAACTAGCTATTATTAAATCCAAATTATATTTGGATTTATGAAGATAAGGAGAAATGTTTTGGATAATTACCCCATGCTGAATGCTAATATTACATTTATTTTTTACATAATCTCCAAAAAGCCTTACGAATTTTTCCTTTTCAATCGGATATGAAGTTTCTTCAAAAATCCACGCACTTATATACACATCTGCAGCCAGCATATAGCTCCAATGCCATATGGAAGAATGAAATATTACATTTTTATAGGTCGTGACTCTTTCTACATGCGGAGAATCTTGATTTATCACATAATATACCTTTTGTTGAGGGAAATTCTCTCGACAATATTTATAAAAATGATATCCGTTATCCTCTGCTTGATCCGCACGTTCTCCAATTAACCAGATTGGTTTATTTAAATGTTTAACTTTAATGCAAAATGCTAAAAACCATACTAACATGGCAAACAAAGTTTCATAGATGCTATCAAACATTTGTTTTAAGAATCTCAATGGTTTTGTAATCTTCCATGATAAGGAATCAGATATGTCAGATGGATTCCTTTTAAAAAACACCTCATACTTTTGCGTGCGATCATACCAGTATCTTCTGCTTCTTAACAATTTCATATATTTTACTGCTTCATCGTAAGCTTCAATCTTTAATAAGTTGAAAAATGGAGAGTATCCTGAAAGACGGCTGTTTTTTAGCACTGTATTATTTATCTTGCTTAATAACTGGTTTAAGATTTTAAATAAAGTAATTTGTGATCGTTCATCGACTAAGTCTAAGAAAGTATTTTTATCAATTAGATGCATACATTCTTTAATCAATAGTAATCTTACATTGTCAGCATACAAATCTGCAGTTAAGATGTCAGAATGAAGGTAGTCAATTTCTTTAATAATCGATTCAATATAGTCTTTCGATATTTTGAAGTTATTTCTATACTTAACATTCACTATTTTGTATTTATAATTTTTATTAAGGTATAAATAGAAATTCAAAAAACAAATAGTTCTATTATTTAAATACTTGATTAAATCAATATCTATCTTCTTTAATAATGAGGTCTCTATTAGCTTAAAAGACTTCACCGCATGTAAGTTTCCTTTGAACACATCTGTATGATTCCCAAACTTGAAATCAGTAAGATTTTTTTCTTGAGCTACAACAAAATCAACATTATGCTGCTTCATTTCTTTATATAAAACGTCAAATGTACTTGGAGGAATCCTATAGTTTAAATCATAAAAGCATACATACTTCCCTTTTAATCGATCTATTTCTACATCTTCCATGTAAGATATATTATTTTTAACACAGAACGCTTTTAATTCAATTATATTGTTTTCAGATAAGTTATCCGTATTGCATACAGCCAACAGCTCAAACTTATCAAAATCGAAAGACTGCAGTTTTATTTCATTTAAACAAGCCTCTAAGTTGGAATAATTGTCTTTGTTAATCTGTAATATTAAACTAATTCCCACTTACTGTACTCCTTTTTATCAATTTGTTTTTCATATCAAATAGCTTCTTAGAACGTAAAGGTTTTGTAATTCTCCAACTAAAACTATTTCGAATAGATTGTTGTTCACGGTATTTTGCGGCTAATTCAATGCCTTTCTTATACCACCATCTTCTTGAAATAATAATATTATTAAACTCCAAGGCTTCATCAAAATGACCTAGTGAAACTAATTTTAAAAACGGGGCTTCTAATTCAAAGTATTTTTTTACAACTTTTTCATCGTAATCAATAAATACTTCCCTCATTAAATTTAATATGATCAACTGATCTCTTTTTGGTAGTAAATTAAAATCTGGGTCACATACTTTCCATAGAACTGATCTCAAGACATTAACTTGAAAATAATTAAAGTTGTTTTTTGATATTGTAGGTCTTATCATTTTTGCTACATTTAAATCATTAGATACAGTACTAATAATATCTCTTTGTGTCATTGAAGGATTTTTTTCATCATTACGAGTTCTGTACCTATATACTACTTCAGGAATGTATGAAAACTTATTTGCTTTAGTAAACAATTGAATTTCGAAAAATTTATCCTCTCCATTTTTCATGCCTTCTAAAAACTTTAGTTTGTGTTTCCTTAAGAAATCTAAGTTAATCAATTTTAAATAAACGGCTGTTTTAACTTGAAGAAAAAATTTCACATCATTAATGTTTACATTAAAATAATTTTTCTGTAACAAATAATTTTTGAATGTAATGTGCTCATATTCAAAATTATCTTGTTCATTAAAACTGATCATTTTCCCCATAACAAAATCAGATTTATATTCTTTCATGACATTATATAATTTTTCATATGCATCCAATGGAATATAATCATCCGGATCCAAAAACATAAGATACTTACCCGTCGCAGCATCTATACCAACATTCCTTGGTTTACCTGGCGCCCCACTATTTTTTTCTAGATGAATAGCCTTGAAATTATTATATTTTTCAGCATATCTATCTATTATTTGTGCTGTATTATCTTTAGAACAATCATTCACCATGATTACTTCTAAATTTTCAACACCAATTGTTTGATTAATTAACGAATCAAGACATTCTTCAATATATGCTTCTACATTATATATAGGCAATACCACTGATATTAATGGTTTTTTCATATTTCTCCCCCTTGGTTTATCACGTTTAAAATTTCTTTTGAATGGATATTAATAAGGCTTTTATCAATATATTTATTTATTTTATTTATCCTGAAATTATTATTCAGATTTTTACACTCTATATTAGTAATTAATGCATCGATATCTTCAACTCTTGTTCCAAACAAATCCTCTTTATGATTAATCGGCCCCTCATTATAATGCTTAGAATAAAATGCATCATAATCAAATTGGAAAAAGAGTACAGGCTTATTCATATATGCAAAATCAAAAGATACTGTCGAATAATCAGTAATTAATAATCGATGACTCTTCAAAAGATGCTGAACAGATTTCTCTCCTTGTCTTACAGTTCGAATTCTTTCATGAAAAGAAGGTATTTCTTTATGAAGAAACTTCTGCGTTTGATAATGGGGATAGAATGTTAAAGTTAAATCTTTTTCTTCCAAAATTCGATGCAATCTTTCATCATTTAACAGATTAAGATACGTTTGATAATATTCGGATTTCTCCAGCTGATCTGTTGACTTGATCCAGCTTCGCCAAGTAGGCATTAATAAAATTTCATTACCTTTACTCGTGTCCTCAAGAGCATCCCATCTCGCTAAACCAGTAATAACAACTTCCTCTTCCTTATAACCAAACTCTTTTATAATATGGTCCTTCTCAAATTGTGAAGAAACGACAAACAGAGAATAATCCATACGATTTTTGTGAAGAACATGATTTACTCTACTTACACCAATTACACCATGTTGAATAAATATTTTTTTATTTCGCTGCCATTCGGGATAGTATTTAATAATTTTCTTATACGAATCAGTATACATATT
>JBJFEV010000013.1:0-3812 GCA_051891155.1 Bacilli bacterium | reverse complement strand
ATTTCAAAAGACATAAAAATATGATGCCTAAATCAATTAAATGTTTGAATTGTGGTAAGACACTTACTACCACTAAAGGAAAGAAAAATAAAAAGTTTTGTTGTGATAAATGCAGGAATCAATATTGGAATTCTCATTTAGATCAAGTTAACAAACAAGCATACTACAAATTGGTATGTGAACACTGTGGAAAGGAGTTTTTAAGTTATGGAAACAAACGTCGCAAATTCTGCTCAAGGGAATGCTACAAGAAATCTCTTAGAAAAATACAAATCTAATAATCTTATTGTTTATAACTTAAGTGTTTCAATTCTAGAAATACTCCATGAAAATGGTGTTTTAAACGATAAGGATTATATGGAAGCATCTTCTATTGTTGCAGCAAATCATGGCTTAAATAGCACCTCTATTTTCGTATCAAATTAACTTGATATAAATCCCCTTTAGAGTGATATATATGTATGACCAAAAGGAGGTTTATCATGAATAATTTAAAAGAAAAATTACTTAAGTTATGTGAACAACATAAGACCAGCACTGAGGGGATTAATTACTTAATCAACTATTATATTAATTCCCTCGGTTGGACTGAGGAGGAAGCCATCAAATACACAATAAAGCTATTTGATAATGGCACTATTGATGAAATCAAAATTATAGGAGGAACCGATGGAAAGGATAATTAACCAAGTTATATTTATTAATCATAATGAAACTAAATTAATCAATGTTGCAGCATATGCTCGTGTATCAGTTGATAAAGAAACAATGCACCATTCATTAATGGCTCAAATTGATTATTATAAACAATTAATTGAAGATAATCCTAAATGGAAACTTGTAGATATTTATGTTGATGAAGGTATCACAGGCACAACAGAATCGAGAGATTCATTTCAAAGAATGATTGATGATGCTATGTCTGGCAATATAGATTTAATTATTACCAAATCGATTACCAGATTTGCTAGAAACACAGTTACGCTCTTAGAAACTGTTAGAAAACTTAAAGAAAAAAATATTGATGTTTATTTTGAAGAACAAAACATTCACACCATATCTAAAGATGGTGAACTTCTTCTAACAATCCTTGCTTCATATGCTCAAGAAGAATCTAAATCAGTTTCTGAAAATATGAAATGGAGAGTAAAAAAGAATTTTGAAGAAGGCTTATCTTGGGGTACTAACTTATATGGCTACAAATATGAAAACAACCAATATGAGATTATTCCTGAAGAAGCTAAGGTTGTTAAAAAGATATTTGATTTATACCTAGAAGGTAATGGTGTTCAAGCAATAACTAAAACACTTGAAGATGAAGGAATAAAAACTAGAAACAACATCTTCTTCTCTAAATCTACAATTAGAGGAATGTTATCAAACGAATATTATACTGGCGACAAGATACTTCAAAAGACTTACTGCAAAGATTTTATTTCTAAAAGAACACTTATTAATAATGGTGAACTTACTAAATATTATGTTGAAGATTCACACGAAGGTATTATTTCTAAAGTAGACTTTAATAAAGTTCAAGAAATGCTTAAATCTAAAATAGAAAGCATCAATTGGAAGGTTACAAAGCCTCAAATACTTCCTTTTAGTGGAATGCTGGAATGTGGATGTTGTGGCAAACACTATTCAAGAAAAACCACTCCATATAAACATGTTTGGCTTTGTAGAACTAATAATGATAAAGGAATTAAAGCATGCAATTCTAAACAAGTACCTGAAGAAATATTATTTGAAACTTCAAATGAAATACTAGGTACTACTTCTTTTGATGAAAAGTTATTCAAAAAGAAAATAGAAAAGATAATTGTTAAAAATGACAATATCCTTACTTATGTTTTCAAGGATGGAATTTCAAAAGATATCAAATGGGAAAATAAATCTAGAAGTCTTTCTTGGACTCCAGAAAAGAAAGCATTAGCAAGACAAAAAACATTAGAACAACATAAACTAAGGAGGGCTAACAATGGCAAAGGTAACAGTAATTAAACCTACAATTAATCCACATACTCATATAGCAATGAACATGCCACATAAAAGGCGTGTAGCTGCTTATGCTAGAGTATCAACTGACCAAGATGAACAATTTACTTCATATGAAGCTCAAATCGATTATTACACTAAATACATCAAAGCTAATGATGAATGGGAATTTGTAAATGTATATACTGATGAAGGTATTAGTGGTACATCTACTAAAAGGCGTGATGGATTTAAACAAATGATTGAAGATGCCCTAAAAGGTAAAATCGATTTAATTGTAACTAAATCCATATCCCGTTTTGCAAGAAACACAGTAGATGCTTTAGTTAATATCAGAAAATTAAAAGAAAAAGGTGTTGAAGTCTTTTTTGAAAAGGAAAACATTTATACATTTGGTACTGGTGGAGAACTTCTTCTTACAATTATGTCTAGTATCGCTCAAGAGGAATCTAGGTCAATTTCAGAAAATGTTACTTGGGGTAAAAGAAAGGCATTCCAGGATGGTAAAGTTGCCCTACCCTATAAATGCTTCTTAGGATATAAAAAAGGTGAAAATGGCCTTCCTGAGATTGAACCAGAAGGCGCTAAAATCGTAAGAAGGATTTATAGAATGTTTATCGAAGGCAAAAGCCAATCTACAATCGCTAGTACATTAACTAAAGAAGGTGTACCAACTCCAAGCGGTAAAACTAAATGGCAATATAATGTTGTTGATTCAATTTTAAGAAATGAGAAATATAAAGGTTCTGCCCTTCTTCAAAAGAAATACACTGTAGACTTCTTAACAAAGAAATTAAAAAAGAATAATGGCGAAGTCGCACAGTACTATGTTGAAGATTCTCATCCAGCAATAATTAATCCTGATGAATGGGAACTAGTACAAGCTGAACTCGAACTTAATAATCAAGTTAGAAGTCATGGTAATAACGTATTATGCGGTAGAGTCATATGCGCCGATTGTGGTTCTATATATGGACCTAAGGTATGGCATTCAAATGATATCTATAGGCATGTCGTATGGCAATGTAATAACAAATTTAACGGAACTAAATGCACTACTCCTACTCTTGATGAAGAAACAATTAAAAATGCCTATTTAAAAGCATTAAACATCCTTCTTAAAGATAAAGAGCTTCTTATTTCAAATCTTCTTCTAGTAAAAGAAAAACTACTAGACGTAAATCTATCAAAGCCTATGGAACAAGCCAAGAATGAAATGCTAGTAGTTAGTGGATTATGTGATCAACACATTTTCAACAAAGAAAAGAAACAAATGAAATATGAGGCTTACATGGAAGAATATGTAGATCTGGTTAAAAGATTTACTGAAGCTCAGGATAAATATAATAAGCTTATGGCTGAACAGGTTGATAGGAATAGGCAATCAATTAAACTTCAAGCTTTCATCAATGAGATTAAAGCTACCGATACACTTAATTTAAAATTTAACGATAAACTCTTCAATTTAACAATCATCAACATAAAAGTATATAAAGATAGCCACCTCGAATTCAATTTCAAAGATGGCTCAGTAATAAATATTGAACTCTAGTTTTATAAGGCTAGAGTTTTTAATTTGCAAAAACTATCACGTTTGTCACGTGTCACGTGGAGGTATTTATAAAAATTTATATTTCTTCTCTTATATACGTTTATATATAGTAAGTAGTAGTTTAACGATTAATAATAATTTAACGATTTAATTTTATATATAAATGCTATATATACTTCTGCTGCTATATTTATAGCTGAAATGTCCTATAAATGTAAGCGTAAAAAAAATCCAGAATCGACAATAAGGTTCGAATCCTGAATAA
>JBJFEV010000012.1:0-3837 GCA_051891155.1 Bacilli bacterium | reverse complement strand
AGTGAAGAACAATCTACGGGTATGGATATTACTAGTATGTGTAATATAAATATGATGTTTTTCTTAATCGCAATTTTTGTTTGTCTATTTGTGGGAGATGACTTTAGAAGTGGTTACGCTAAAAACCTATTCACAGTAAGAAGTAAGAAAAGTGATTACGTTATTTCAAAGAGTGTTATTTGTTTTATTGCAGGAGCAATAATGATAATAGCATTCTTTATTGGATCAATGATAGGTGGCGCTATTGCGGGGCTATCATTTACTTTAGAAGGTGCGACACCTTTCAATGTTGTAATGTGTTTATTGGCAAAAATCTTTTTAGTGGGTGTATTTTCATCAATCTATGTTTTAGCTAGTGTTATTTCCAAACAAAAGTTATGGCTATCGCTCATTGTTTCTTTTGCACTTGGTATGCTTTTATTTATGATGATTTCTATAATTACACCTCTTAATAGTACTATAGTTCATGCTCTTCTTTGCTTGGTAGGAGCTATTATTTTCGGTTTTGGTATTGGCTATGGAAGCAAAGTGATTCTTGAAAAAACAAGTTTGGTATAAATTTTCATTATAAGGTAAATTATTTCTCAAAACAGTGAATTCATATCGAAGGAAAAAAATATGAAAAGAAAAATAAAACTGGATATTGGCAAAGGAAATTATAAAGAGCAAGAAATCAATTATATCCCTTTTCGATATATACTTGCTTTTGCTATCACTATATTTGAGGTAGTCGCTATTATTGGGATAATGATTGCCCTGTGTATTTTTGTTCCATATTTTTATATTGCAGTTGGCATTACTACATTTGTAGTGGAACTTAGAATTATTGCCTCTGATGATAATCCTGATTATAAAATACCATGGATGGTATTTGTCTTAATCATCCCTGTGGCTGGGTTGATGTTATATTTCATCTTTGGATCAAGAAAACTGAAACCGAAATTTATTAAAAGATTAAAAGAAGTAAAGAATCTATCATATTGTAAAGATAATTTCAAACTTTTAGAAAAAATAAAGAATGAAAATGCCCAAGCGGGCAGTCAAGTACAATTACTCTGTAATATAGCGGAAGCAAATATATTTACCAATACAAAACAAACATATTTTTCTTGTGGAGAAAAATATTTTGAAAGTTTACTAAAGGATTTGCAAAGAGCAAAAAAATTTATATATTTAGAATATTTCATTATTGAGGAAGGAAAATTTTGGAATTCCATATTAGATATACTTAAAGAAAAAGCTAAAGATGGATTAGATATTAAAGTAGCTTATGATGATATAGGTTGCATGTCGACACTACCTGGAAATTATTCTAAAATATTGAAGTCTTATGGAATAGAAGCGACTCCCTTTTCTCGAATGAAAGGGCAAGCGGATAATGAGTTTAACAATAGAAACCATAGAAAAATACTAATTATAGATGGTATAATTGGTTATACTGGTGGAATTAATATTGCTGATGAGTATATAAATTACATTTCCAAATATGGTTATTGGAAAGATATTGGTATTAGACTTCAAGGAGAAGCAGTATATGAATTTACAAGATTGTTTTTGATCGATTTTGGAATTAATATCAAGCATACATTAGTAACCAAATATGATGTATATCCCAAAATTGACAATAGGCAAGAAAAAGGTTATATTGTCCCTTTTGGAGATGGTCCTAAACCTTTATATAAGCATAGAGTGGGGAAAAAAATTATTCAAAGCATGTTATCAAGTGCAACCAAATATGTGTATATCACTAGTCCGTACCTAATTATTGATAACGAATTATGTGTAACGATAGAAAATGCCGCACTTAGAGGAGTTGATGTTAGAATTATTGTTCCTCACATACCAGACAAAAAAATAGTGTTTAGCATGACAAGAAGCTTTTATAGAAGATTAATGAGTGTCGGGGTCAAAATCTATGAATATGAACCGGGATTCATACATGCAAAATCATTTATTGCTGATGATAAATATGCTCTGATAGGAACAATTAATCTCGATTATAGAAGCCTTGTTCATCATTTTGAAAATGGTGTATGGTTATACGATTGTGAATGTATAAAAGATTTACAGAATGATGTAAATGACACTCTTAGTAAATCTATCGAGGTTACTTCCAAAATGCTTAAAACAAACATTTTTAATAAATTTTTTACCGCGGTTGTTAGAATATTTGCACCGATGTTATAGAGGAGTTTTTATGGAATCAAAAAGGAAAATTGACTTTAAAAAAATTGGTCTATGTTTATTATATCCACATATTGCGGTAATTATTTGTTTATTGCCAATTTCGATTGCATTTTTGATTTGCTCCTTAGTCTTTTTAGATAATGAATCTATAATTTCACTTCTTTCATATCTTTTGGCTTTTTATGTTTTGCTTGTTATTTGTTTTCGCATGCCTAAAATTATTAAATTCTTTAAAACATTTTATAAAGAAAATAAGTATGTGCAAAGATGGATAAACGATGTGCATTTGAGGATGAATGTTTCACTTTATGGTTCATTAGTTTGGAATATAACTTTCGCTCTATTTCAATTGGGGTTAGGTATTTATCATAATTCGTTTTGGTTCTATGCGATGTTTGTCTATTATGTAATGCTTGCATTAATGAGATTTTTTCTTGCTAAACACACGAAAAAGTATAAAGCGAATGAAGAGGCTATCATCGAAAATAAAAAGTCGATTTTATGTGGCTATTTGCTCATTGCAATGAACTTAGCTCTTGGAGTGATTGTTTTCTTTATGGTTTATCTAAATAAAACTTTTTATCATCATCAAATTACAACTATAGCAATCGCAGCTTATACATTCTTTACATTCATATCCGCTATTGTTAATTTTGTCAAATATAGGAAGTATAATAGCCCTGTTTATTCATCCGCAAAGATCATAACTTTAATCGCCGGTGCTGTATCAATGTTGACACTTGAATCGACGATGCTTACGACCTTTGGAGGTGATGATAACCCAATGTTTGGACGAATAATGTTATCTTTAACTGGTGCTGTTATTATCGTCTTTACAGTAGTTATGGGTCTTATTATGATTGTTAAAGGGACAAAAAGAATAAAAGAATTTTCTATGATTAGTAAAAATGATTGTGAGTAGAAATAATATTTTACTTGAGAAAATAATAAAAATAAGGATATTTCTTCTTCGATAAATAGAAGAAAATATCACTTATTTTTTTTGTAGATTTTGAAGTAAATTTTGGCTTTTTTCCCTGATGGAAGAAAGATAAATTGTTTTCGCTTCGTTCATATTTACTAATCCAAGATGAGAAGGAATTTTTTTAACGTCTTTTCTTTTACAAATATAGATATCTCCAACACTTTTTTCAGCGTAGAATAAAGCTATTTCACAAGCTAGTAAAATTGTTTCTTCACTAGGGGAAGAAGAGAAGATAATAACATGTGGACCATGACTATCTTTAATGTGAAGGAAATAATCTTCTTTATGAGCGATGGTAAATGTTAAATATTCATTTTGTAAAGAAGAAAGTCCAAAGCCAATTTTTGTACCATCTTCTGCGATTACATAATGAGGGTGGTAAACTTTCTCATTTTCTTTTTTCTTCTTTTTATTTTTAATGTATTTAACTTTTTTGTCTTGTTTTATATAGCCATCATTCATTAATTCTAAATTTATATCATTAATATCATCTACAGACGCGAATTTTAATTGATTTTGAATTTTTTCAAAGTAGGAAATCTTTTCTTTAGTTAATTCTTTTTGTTCTAATAATTTTTCTAAGGCTACTTTTGATTTTTGATACAACTTAAAATATTTTGCGGCATTTTCATTTAACGATAAACGCTCATCTAATGGAATGTTTT
>JBJFEV010000011.1:0-3848 GCA_051891155.1 Bacilli bacterium | reverse complement strand
TAAAGTATCTTACACTTTTATTTGATTAAATTACACACTAATCAATATCAGGTACATAAAACATTTTACGATCAAAAGCATTAATTGGAGAAGTAAACTCCCCTTTGTTTGTTGAAGTAATGTCTTTTTCTAATGCAGCCATACGAGAATCACTTAAATCAAGCAAATGAATTAAAACTGCTTCAGCTATTTGTGGAGTTTTTGGTGAACCATATTCCAACAAACCATGATGTGATAAAATTATATGTAATAAACTTATTACCTCACTTGTTGTTTCAACTCCTTCAAGACAAGCCTCATGATAAATTTCATTACTTCCAATTGAAATATGTCCAAGAAGATTTCCTGATAAAGTGTATTCAGTTCCTTTAGCTCCACTTAATTCCATGATTTTACCAAGATCATGAAGTATAATTCCTGAATATACTAAGTCACGATTTAAATATTTATATAGTTCTAAATAAGTATCACTTAGTTTAAGCATCGAATAAGTATGATAACTAAGCCCTGAAAAATAATTATGATGAATACTTACTGCAGCAGGATGAGTAAAATATTCTTTGTAATGCTTTTTTAGTAGATTAATAACTAAATTTTTAAGTATACTATTATTAATTTTTCCTACGTAACTTAAAATGTTATTTTGTAATTCCTTTTCATTCATTGGAGCATATTCATAAAATGCTGATTGATCAATTTGATCATCTTCAGTTATTAAACGAATTGAAGATATATTGAATTGCATCTTGCCCTGATAATCTTTAATAAGGCCATCACAAACATAGATATCACCATTTTTTAAAATTGCTTTAGCTTCATCATTCAAACTCCACATTTTACATTCGATTAGATCAGTTCCATCGAATCCTAAAAAACTAGCATAATCAGCATTAGAGGTTGTTTTTCTAATTTGTAAATCAGTTACTCTCAACACTAATGTAGCTTTATCGCCAAATCTAAATTCTTTAATTTTTTTCATTTTCTAAATCTTCCTTTGTAAGTATAGCATATTCAGGTTTTTTTAGAAGCATAGTTTGGTAAAGAATGCGTTGATCTTTTTTATACAATATTTTATCAGATTCACTTGTAAAGAAACCCACAGCATCTAATGAAGCAACATTTTGATTTACTAAAGTTTCAACTTCATTATTAAGGCGATTAATCAAAGTTGCTTTTTGAAGTGAATTTATTTTTTCATCTTTTTCACTTATCATACGACGTACTTCAGCAAGTTCGCGTTGCAAAGCTTGATATTTATAATTTTCATAATCATTAGATACTCTTTGAGCTGGACTAGCTTCCGGCCTTGACAAATCAGTACTATAAACCACTTCTGATTGACTAGGATATTCACTTGTTTCTTGTGATAATGGTTGAGCACTAGTTTCATAAATAGGAACTTTTTCTTCGGTAATTTCCTCAACATTTTCATATGAAGGAGCTTCTTCAACCACTGGTACAACTTCCTTCTCTTGAAGCATGCGACTTGCATAACTAGTTAATACATCACGATCATTAGCAAGTTCACCCATAACTACTTTATATATAATATCTTCCATTATCTCAACAACAAATGGGCCATTAGACTTTGCTAAAGCGATTAAATCATCACCTTTAAACTCTAAATCACATGGTTTTTTAATTGGTAATTTATTATACATTTTAGTAATTTTTCTTGAATATTTCTTACTCTTGCCTAATTTATATAAAACTTCATTAGCTTTTAATGTAACTTCTAAACCATAATTATATAGCAACAAGTTATCATATTTTGATTTTGGACAAGCTAAAGCTAGATTGACGACTTGTTTAGAAAACTCTGGATTTTCTAAATATGGAACAAGTTCTAAGCAAACTTCACCATTTAATATCATGGAATGAATTAAGAAATCTTCAAAATTTTCTGATTTTCCTGCTTTTTCAAGCCTTTTGATTTCCAAGCCAATAAGTGGTAACTTCTTATTAATTTTGACTAAATTTAAAACATGTAAAGCCTTTTTCCAATATTTTGCTTCTAGAATCTTTTGTAAATCACCAATATATTCTTTAACTTCAAGTTCTTTAAATTTTTTAGAAGCTTCCTTGATTCCATTATATAACTTAACATCTAATTTATATCCTGTTTGCGCATAAACTTTTAATACTTTAAAACTATTTTTAGGATATTTCTTTAGACGAATCTTAACATTACCAATTGCTTTAATATTTTTCTTTTTAATGTCTTTAAAACCATTATAAGCATCAGTAAACTTACCACCTGAAGTCATAGCAATAGCATCACAAGTCATTAAACGATTAGATAATTCATCCTCTAAATTTTTAGAATATACTTCTTTTACTTGCCTTCTTTTTTCATTTTTTGATGGAGAAGAGCGGAAAGTACTAACCATATATTCAAATCCCTCATAATTAATACGACAAGTAACTTCATCTATTTCTTCCACTTTAAAATTAGCAAATATCCCTCTAATCATTCCTGGAGTTGCACTAGTAACTAATTCAACTTCAGCAGCTTCTTGTTCAGTTATTTCACATCGAGATGCTTCACCAATAATATAAGCTTCACATCCATTTTTAGTAAGCACTTTTAATAAATCTTTTCCTTTTTCTAAATATTGTCCCATATTTTTAGTTGCTATATTACTATAAGCTCCTCCTTTTTGAAGAATTATTGTTTGTAATTTATTATATAACATAAATATATTTTTTTCAACAAATTTTATAATAAGGCTTGGATTATTAAAAAAAAAATAATATAATAATAAACAACTAGGAGAAATTTATGTATACCATTAAAGAAGAATATAAATTTGAACAAACAATCAATAAGTCAACATTCATTTGTTACTTATTTCCATGTGAAACAGTTGAAGAAGCTTACGAAAAAATAAATCAAATTCGTAAAATTCATTATGATGCCACTCATAACTGTTATGCCATGATTACAGGAATTGAAATTCCTAGTGCACGAAGTAGTGATGATGGGGAGCCGAGCAAAACTGCTGGGATACCAATTTATGAAGTTCTTCACAAAAATGAATTAACAAACATTGTTGCCATCGTCACTCGATATTTTGGTGGAGTAAAATTGGGTGCTGGAGGTTTAATTAGAGCTTATTCTGGAAGTGTTTCAAAAGCTTTACAGATAGCAAAACTGATAAAAATTGAAAAAAAGAAAAATCTAAGAATTTCATTTAGTTATAATTATATTAATGAAGTAAATAAAATTCTAGAAAATGAGTCAGAAATATCTAAAGATTTTGGTTCAAATGTTACCTATATATATGATATATTAGAGCAAAATTATCAATCTATAATTGATGAGCTAATTTCTATCACTAATGGATCTATCATTATTGGATAGATCTTTTTTATATTTCTTCTTCGTTGCTTCTCCACCACGAAGATGTCTTATTTCCTTATTATGATGTAACAACTTCATCACCTGAATATATGTGGTTTGATTTATCTTTGGCAAACGAATGGTTAAATCATTATGAACAGTACTTTTAGAGCAACCAACAATTTTAGCAACCTCACGTACTGTTGATTGATTTTCTAAGTACACTTGTGCACACCTTAATACGCGATATTTTATTTTATTTTCCATTTAATCCACCCCTTATTAAATATATATGAAATCGGGGTTATTTTATTATTTTATTATTTGACTTTTAAGGGGAAAAAGTGTATATTTATTTATGGAATTAGGAGGTTTATATGTCTGTATTAGTTTGTGATAACATTTCAAAAAAATCACTAAAAAAAGAAAACATAAAGAACTTCAGTTTCAATTTTTTAGATAACAAAGTTTATGCAATTGTTGGACGTAGTGACTCTGGAAAAGA
>JBJFEV010000010.1:0-17419 GCA_051891155.1 Bacilli bacterium | reverse complement strand
CATCCCCTACTTACAGAAGGTAGGGGACTTCTTAGAATATAATGTTAAAAATAAAAAAAGAAGAAGTTCTCGCTTCTCCTTTTATATATATTTATGGATGGACAAACCATAAATTACCAAAATAATGAGGGACTCACCTTTATTCTTAAAAATTTCAAGGGATTTAGGAAAATCGATTAGGTCTATCTACGTATAGTTTGAGAAAGGGAATTTGGCAACTATACAACTCATAGATATTTATCGATTGGAGATAAGGCATTCGAATAAAGCACTCGAGTTCCTCGACATTTTTAATATATAGGAATAATATCAATTTTTACCTTAGTTGTCACAAATAGACTTTTTTTTATCATAACGTGATTTTTTTGTTGCAATTCCAACAAAAAACTCTAAGATTTTTCGCCTTAGAGTAATTGATTTATTTTTTCTCTTTATCAATATGAACATCGAGTTGATTGAATGGAATTTCAATGCCTTTCTTATTGAATTCTTTTCTAATTTCTCTTAATAAATAATAATAAACTGTCCAATAATTTTCTGTCTTTGTCCAAGTACGAACGAAGAGATTGACTGATGATTCACCATATTCACCAACTTCAATAAATGGAGCGGGTTCCTTTAATACTAAATCATATTTTTTGACCACATCTAAAACTGCTTTTTTCGCCTTTTCAACATTGGTTCTATAACTGATAGGCATAACTATATCAACACGTCTATTATCTTTAGCGCTTAGATTAACAATAATATTATTTGATAAAGTACCATTTGGTATCATTACTACTTTATTATCATAAGTCACAATATTGGTATAGAATAAATGAATATCTTCTACCGTTCCTGAGTAGTCGTTAGTGGTGATAAAATCCCCTATTCTAAATGGGCGCATAACAATAATGATTACGCCACCAGCAAAGTTTGATAATGTTCCTTGTACCGCTAGAGAAATACCTACACCTAAAGAAGCTATTATCGCTGATATAGAAGCAGTCTCAATTCCTACATATCCAATAAGCAGAGCAAGAACGACTAGTTTCAATGCTACTTTGGTTACTCCATAAGCTACTTTAACAATAGTTTCATCAACATGCTTTTTTTGTAAATGTTTATATATCTTTTTCGTAATTAAGTTAATTAAGCAAAAAGTAATGATTAAAACCACAATAGCAATTAAAAGTTTTAATCCTGTTGTCATCAACCAATGATAGATTTTATCAAACACATCTGACCACGATATCTGTGGCACTAAAATTTCTTCCAGATTTTGTGAAGTGCTAGTATCACCTTGGGAAGTAACAGAAGTCACATCATCTAAAAAATTAAAAAAATTCATAATTCATACTCCCTTTTTATCAATTTTATTCTTATTCTTTTACTTATACAATATTTTACCACAATACAAGTCATTATTATTTTGTCTTTTTTTTAAGATAATTTCAAAAAGAAATATTTTATTCTTTATATTAACTTACATTTTTTTTATAATATCTAAAACAAAAAAGGAAAGAGATTTATGGCAAATAAAAATTTACGTGTGGTAATTAAAATTGGCTCATCTTCATTGGAAGATGAAAATGGTGCAATCAATTACAACCTCATCAATCAAATGATGAAAATATTTTCTTCACTACAAAAGCAAAAAATTCATCTAGTCCTTGTCACTTCAGGTGCTATCGCTTTTGGTATGAATGAATTACATCTTTCTGCGAAGCCAAAAGATATGTCATTAAAACAAGCTTGCGCTGCTTTAGGTCAAGCTAAATTGATGGAAATATATAATGAATTTGCCTCAAAATATGACCTTCTTTTAGGCCAAATACTTCTCAATCATGATGATTTTGAAAAAAGAAAAAGAATGCTCTATTTACAAAACACTTTAGAAGCTATGTTCACGAATAATATCATCCCTGTCATCAACGAAAATGATGCTCTAGCGGTAGAAGAAATAAAGGTAGGAGACAATGATACTTTAGCATCATTAATCTGTCCTATGATCAATGCCGATCTATTAATATTATTTAGTGATATCGATGGTCTATATACTAAGAATCCTAAGATCTATAATGATGCAACTTTAATTAAAGAAGTCGCTAATATCGATGATTCAATTTATCAAATTGCCTCTTCTTCCACTTCCAAAGTAGGAACTGGTGGAATGGAAACTAAGATTAATGCTGCGCTTATTGCCACTTCATGTGGAAGCGATATGATCATATGCAATGCCAAAGAAATGTCTTCTTTAGAAGAAATAATCAAGAAAAAGAATCGAGGAACATTATTTCTAAGAAAAGATAATATCATCCCTTCCAAAGAGCACTGGTTAATCTTTAAAACAAAAGAGAAAGGTTTCCTTGTCGTAGATGAAGGCGTGGAAGAAGAATTAAATAAAGAAACTAAAATTTCTATTCTCCCTAAAGGTATCGTGGAAGTAAAAGGTGAATTTCTAAAAGATGATATCATCGCTATCATCAATAAAGAAGGAAAATTGCTTGCTAAAGGTAAATCTTCATTATCCTCTTTTGAAGTTAACTATATTAAAGGATTACCATCTTCTCAAATTAAAGAAGTAATTCCTTATCCTATAAAAAAAGAAGCTGTTCACGCCTCAAATCTTGTCGTCATCAAGGAGAAAATATATGGAAGAATTATTAAGTAAAACCAAAAACAGTCAAAAAGAACTATTATTATTAAATGATGAACAGCGTAACGATTGTTTGAAAAGCATAAAAAAAGGTTTATTAGATAATATTGAATCTATCCTTTGTGCTAATCAAGAAGATATTAAAAAAGCTCAAGAAAACAACATAAATCCAGTTATGATTGATCGTCTTCTTCTCACTGAAGATAGAATTAAAGCCCTCGCTAAATCTCTTGATGATATCATAAAACTTCCAAGTCCCATCAATGTAGTTGAAGAAGAAAATACTAGACCTAATGGTTTACTAATTCAAAAAATTCGCGTACCTTTTGGAGTTATATGCGCTATATTTGAATCGCGACCTAATGTAGTAGTTGACATTGCTTCTCTATGTATCAAATCAGGCAATGCTTGCATTTTAAAAGGTGGAAAAGAAGCTATAGAAACCAATAAAGAATTAGTTCGTATCATTAAACAAAGTATCGCTCCAATCGTATCGCATGATGTAGTAAATTTGATTGTCTCCACCTCAAGAGAAACTACCAAAGAATTAATTACCAAAAAAGAATATATCGATCTTTTAATTCCTCGTGGTAGTAAAGGACTAATTTCTTTTGTTTGTGAAAATGCCACAATCCCATTTATTGAAACTGGCGCGGGCAATTGTCATTTATACGTCGATAAAGATGCTTCTTTAGATAAAGCCATTAATATTGCCATAAACGCTAAATATCAAAGGCCTTCTGTTTGCAACGCTATTGAAACGCTTTTAGTACATGAAAGCATCGCTTCCTCTTTCTTACCAATGTTATATAAGGAATTCTCTTCTTTACATATTGAGATGAGAGGATGTCTTAAAACACGAAATATCATTCCTGTTTTAGAAGCAACAGAAGAAGATTACTATAAAGAATATAACGATTATATAATCGCAATCAAAGTTGTGACCTCTTTAGAGGAAGCAATCGATCATATCAATAAATACTCCACTAAACACTCTGAAGCAATCATAACTGAAAATGAAGAAGCATTTAAAAAGTTTTTCACCTTAATTGATTCTTCATGCCTTTATTTAAATGCTTCTACTCGCTTTACCGATGGAGGAGAGTTTGGACTTGGTGCAGAAATAGGTATATCCACCTCAAAAATGCATGCTCGAGGTCCTATGGGTTTAAAAGAAATAACAACATATAAATATAAAATATGTGGAAATGGACAAATTAGAAAATGAAAAAATATGGAATTCTTGGTGTAGGAAAAATGGGTTCTGCCATTTTACAAGGAATGATGGATTCTTCAAATTATTCCAAAAATGATATCCTTCTTTGCGTAAGAAATTCACAACAAAAAGAAGAATTAGAATCTGAAAATTATCATGTTACCAGCGATATTTCTTCTTTCTTTAATGAAGTAGAAATTATCATTTTATGCATCAAGCCACAAGGCTTTGATGATGTGATGAAGATCGCCTCTTTATATTCTTATAGCAATAGATGTGTTGTATCAATTGCTGCTGGAATCACTTTATCTTATCTAGAAAAATATTTTAAAGACGCCTCTTTAATTAGGGCGATGCCTTCTACCCCTTCATTGATCAAACAAGGTGTGACTACAATCGCTTATAAAAAAGAAAGTAAATATATTCAAGAAGTAGAATCTTTATTTGCAATGATTGGTAAAACATATAGAGTAAGTGAAGAAGAACTAGATAATATGATTCCATTAAATGGATCGATGCCAGCTTATTTATTCTATTTTGCTAAATCATTTATTGAATGTGCTGTTAATGAATATCATATTCCATATGAAAAAGCTAAAGAAATATGTGGTGAAGCCATTATATCTTCATGCAAATTAATGCTTAACTCATCCTCCTCATTAGATACATTAATCTCGAATGTCTGTTCTAAAGGAGGAACAACCATCGCGGGTTTAGATCACTTAATTAAAGATAAAGTAGATGAATCTCTTTCTAAATGCTATATTGCATGCGTTAAAAGAGGAAAAGAACTTGCAAAATAAATAAGCCCAGTAAAATAATACTTTTTTTGTATTATTCATACTGGGTCTTTTTTATTTTCTTTTAAACAATGACTTTTTATCTTCCATTTTAACTGGAGGCTTCCAAGTAATACCTCGTTGTTTCATCGCTTTTCTAAACAATTCATCATTATCTACTTTCATATTTTTTTCACGTAAAGCTTTACTTTCAAGAAGCACTTGCTCTTTTACTTCATCATAAGCTTTTTGGAATAATTCGGTAGATTCAATCGGATCACGCCAGGTAAATCCTTTTCCATGGATAATTTCAATAATTCCTTTCGCATATTCTTTAAATGTTGAAGTAAGTTCTTCATCGCTTGGATAAACAAATTCTCTTCCTAAATTTTTTCTTGCAATAACTTCTTTTCGTTTTGCCCAAGCACAATCTCTTAATGGAGCGTCGCATTTAAATAGATATTCACAACATGCATGAAAACATGAAGCAGCATAACCAAAATTTAATATTGAATTAAAATAAGAACCTAAATCCACTAAAATACCTGAAAAGTTTTTTACATCTTCTTTGTTCTCGAAAAAATCTTCCTCTTCTTGGACAATTTGATATAATTGAGAGCCTGATTTTAGTGCATATTTTCTCGCTCTCCAAGGTAATGAAGAATTTAAGAAAGCTTTCACGATAACCATATTAAAGAAAACTACTTCTCTTCGAGTTTGAAGTACTTCTATCTCTTCTTCTAATTTTTGATATCTCACCATTAGATCTAAAAGGTCTTCGCTTTCGTAGTCTGCGACTTTTTGTTTAAAAAAGTCATAAACCTCCAACGCTTCTTGATAAGAAATTACTCTTGTTTCTATAAATCTTTCAATAGTTGCAACATCCATATTATCCACCCCTCATCTTCTATATTTTAATTTTAACACACATATTTTTTAAAAAAAAGACGGGTTTTCCTATAAGAATGTAAAAACCAAGGCAAAATGCCTTGGTAAAACATATATTTTTAAGGATTTAATCTTTGAGGTCCACGGAAAATAAACATCGCTTCCTTGATGGTAATACCTAATAGTAACATAGTCAATCTATCTACGCCTAAGCCGAATCCTCCATGAGGTGGGACACCATATTGGAAGAACTCCATATAGAATTTAACATCTTCCGCTAATCCTTTTTCTTCCGCTTGCGCTTTTAAGATATCCACTCTATGTTCTCTTTGAGCACCTGTGGTAATTTCACAACCTCTCCAAATTAAGTCATATCCAAGAGGAACACCATTTTCATCTCTCATATGATAGAATGCTCTTTCTTTAGCATCATATCCTGTGATAAATAGGAATTCACTACCAAACATATCTTTAGCTAAATCTTCACATTTTCTTTCTGCTTCTGTGACTAGATCACCCTTAACTGAATCTGGATAAACTAAGCCATATCTTTTTTCAAGTTCCTCGTAGACATCTTTTAATTCCATCACAGGGAAAGGACAAGTAGGTACGATTACTTCTTTTCCAAATAATTCTTTAATCTCTTCTCCATATTTTTCTTTTACTTTGCCTAAAGCGTATGTGAGCATTTCTTCTTCTAATTTCATAACATCATACACTGAATCGATATAGCTAAATTCAATATCGAAGCCAGTAAATTCTGTAGTGTGCTTATTAGAATAAGATTTTTCAGCACGGAAAACTGGACCGCATTCAAAAATTCGATCAAAGCCAGCTGCCATTGCCATTTGTTTATAGAATTGAGGGCTTTGTGCTAAGTAAGCTTTACGATCAAAATATTTTAATTCAAATACATCTGCGCCGGACTCGGAAGCAGTTCCAATTAATTTTGGAGTATGAATCTCCATAAAATCTCTTTGTAACAACCATTCTCTAAAGGCAGCGACTAATACTGTTTGTACTTTAAATATTAAAGTATTGCGATCAGTTCTCATATCAACCCATCTATAATCAATCTTTTGATCGATAAAAGAATTGTCATCGACCGGTAATTGGTCCGCGATAGATTCTACTTTCACTTTGGTAGGGATAAACTCTTTTCCCCCTTGTTTTACATATGGGCTCTCTTTTAATTCTCCCCACACAGATATGACAGAACCAGGTGTTGCTTTTAATACTTCATCGCATAATAAAGGGGAATTACCTTTATCAAAAGATACTTGAACCTTTCCAGTTCTATCTTTCAAGATAACAAATACCATATATTTGGTATTTCTAATTTTTTCAACGTATCCGGCAATCTTGCAAGGTACATCGAACTTCGCTTCACTAATTGTTATTCTTTCCATTATATTGACTCCTTTTCTTGGCTTTTAAATAAAAAAAGCCCCGTGAAAAAACTCACAAGGGACGATGTTACTCGTTGTGCCACCCTATTTCGAAGAATAAATCTTCCTTTTAGCTTTTTACCAAGCTTACTGGTTAGAAATGCTCCTACATGTGTCACCCCGTATAATACGGCCATGTAATCTTTGCAAATTCATCTACTATATTATCTAAATAATCGAATAAATTGTCAATTTAATTAAAGATAAAAACTGAAAAATTATCGCTTATAAATAAATACTTTATGATTTTTTTCTATCTTTCAAAGCCTTTCTTTTAGCGCGATACACCGTTTTAATTCTTGTAATGAATCGATTCCAGAAATAGGAAAGAGCCGCGCCAGCACTATAAACAAAGAGCAAAAGAATAATTCGAACTATCACTAATGCATTACCATGAACGCTGACATCGATAATATCATATGGATATATTATTCCTTCATAGGTAGGATCTTGTAAAAGGAATCCTCCGCGCGCCATAATTAAAGAAAAATAGAGAATAGGAATCGCCATCGCCACAAAAGGATAATATTTCTTAATATCCTCATGATCTGTTAAGAACCAATAATCGAGCAAATAGAGAATTGGCATAATGAAATGATAAGAGAAAGTTTTGCTGTTTTCCCAATATATCGCATCGAACATACTTCCATATTCATCAATTAAAAAGGCGTTAGCAAAAATAAAGGAAAATAAGACCATCAAAGCACCAGAAAATTTACAAATCAAGCATACAGTTGATCTGCTTTCTTTCGTTCCGCATAAATAATCCACTAAAGCATAAAGAAAATCTAATACAAAATAGACGTAATATACCGTATTAGCAAAATAAGGAAAATATATTATTTTTCTAAAGGTAAATGTCCCATCACCAATTCCTGAGTTAGCGATAAGAAAATAGCCTCCAATAAGAACTACTACCAAGCGATATATGATTTGAACAAGTCTTTTTCTTAACATAGCCACTCACTTCCTTCATTAATTATAGCATACTTAATAGAAGAATGTTAGATAGAGTTTTATTAACCAAAAGTAGAAATAAAAAAAGCTCACCATAAAGAAATTCTCTTTCTTTAGATGAGCAATTCACCAAGCGATATCAAATATTATTGTTGCACATTAATGCTTTTAATTGGCATGATATTTGCGTCGATATATTCAACTTTAGTTGCTTGGATATATGGATTTAAGAATAACATACCAATTCCAAAAGTAAATGCACATAGAATCATCCAACCCAAAAATGATAAATCAAGTAAAAACATTTCCATCTTATGACCATCCATTAATCTTCTTGATTCATCTATGCATTCCTTCCAAGTTAAATCCTTATTTTGTAGAGAAATGTATTCAGCAAGTGAATAAGAGTATGTTTTTACTAATCCTGGAATAACAAATAGAATTGACCACAAAGCAACAAAAATATTTTTCATTACTGATAATAAAATTCTATTGCTTAGTCCATCCTTAAAGCCTGCAAATAAATCTTCAACTTTATATTGGTGAGTTACAGAACCATTAATATATGCGAAATTTAAACCTACTAGTAAAGCACTGCCTAATAATAGAGTACCAATTCCCCACAGTGCTCCTAACACCGCTACTAAAATGGCATATAATAAAGAAATTAAAATCGCATATCCCCAGTTTCCTTTTAATGCATCTAAAGCTTGTGTTTTGGCTTCATGTCTTGTCATATTATAAATCCTCCCTTTTTATGTATTGTATAATAAAACAAATAAACAATAAATATATATATTTTAAAAATCAATTATTTCTAGTTTTTCATCGGAAAATTTTAAGGAAACTATATCGTCGATGGCAAAGCATTGTTTTACGATATAAATCTTCTTCAAAACGATATCTAAACGAGTGAATACTCCTTCCACTTCATCATATGATTGCTCTTCCTTGTTATATACCAATATTTTAATTAACATACCTTTTTGCAATTGTCTTATCTTATTATCCAGCTCTTCTTTTTGTTCATCGGAAAGGATTCTCTTTTCACATCTTTCTTTTTCTTCTTCTCTAAGTGCAGCTTTAAATCCTTTTAATGCGTCAAAAGGAAGAAATATTTTAGCGCGATCACTTAATTTCATCTTCGCCACTGTTATGACCTCCTATCAATTTATTTCTTTTTATAGTCGTCGCCCCTTCTTGCAGATTCATCGCTTTTAATATTGAATTTTTACCATATTTCTTTTTTATGGAATTAATGGTTCTCTCCAATGCTCTTTCTTTCTTTATTTCATTAGGATCAGTAAAAAGATCATAAGTTTCCAAATCTTCACTTTTTAGATTACCTACGCTAATATTTATTCTTCTAATTGGAAGACCATGTATGGTAGTGTTATCATATAAATTTAAAAATTCATTTAGTAATATGCTATATACATTAGTGGCCATATTAATCGAGATTGATCCACCAGTCGTTTTATTATATTCTTTCGAATAACCAATATTCAAAGCAATATGAGAAGATACAAGATGTTCATCGACTAATTGTAATGATAATAATTCCACCATTTCCTTTAAAACTAATCGAGCCTTATCAAAGGTGTAATCAGTAAATAAAACTTGTCCTTGACTTAATGAATTCGATTTAGGCTTATAGGCATGGATATCTTTTATCGTTACAGGTTCTCTTCCATAAGCATGATCAATCAGAATTTCAGCATTGACTCCAAATTCCTTATATAAATCTTCCTCTTTAGCCTCACAAACTTGTTTTAGAGTATATATGCCCATTTTATTTAAACGCGTTTCTATACCAGTCGATATCTGCCAAAAATCACTAAGTGGACGATGATTCCATAATTCCTTTTTAAACTTTTCTTCATCTAAATAACCTATATTGCTCTTTACTTTTTTCGCGGTGATATCTAACGCTACTTTACATAGGAATAAATTAGTTCCAATACCGGCAGTCGCGGTGATGTGGAGTTCATCGTATATCTTATTCATCAAAAATTTTGCGAATTGTTGCACATTCATTTTGTATAATTTTAAATATGATGTAACATCTAAAAACATTTCATCGATCGAATAGGGATGAATATCATCTTTGGAGATGTATCTTAAATATATCGAATATATGCGCGCGGCATATTTAATATATAATTTCATTCTTGGAAGCGCGGTTATATATTTTACGTATTTAGGTATTTCATAAATACGACATCTATTCTTAATTCCAAGAGCTTTCATCGCCGGTGTAATCGCTAAACAAATAGCTCCATTCCCTCTTGAAGGATCGGCCACAACTAAATTAGTTTTAAAAGGATCTAAGCCTCTTTCAGCACATTCACAAGAAGCAAAAAACGTCTTTAAATCGATGCATAAATAAATATGATTTTCCATTTTTTACCTCCTTCTAAGTATCTTTTATAAAGAAATGTTTAATTTGTGGTGATTAGTAGAAAAGCTTTTGTCAATTTCCGCAAAATAAGGGACGCTTATAATTTCTTGATATTCTTTTTTCTTTTTAAGATCTTTATGAAGATAAGTAGATCCATCAAAATAATAAGTATTAACCAAAGCTTTTAAATACAATTCTTCTTTTTCTTCTTCACTCATATCATCTTTTATTTTTTTATTAATGTACATGTTATTAAATAAAGCAAATGAATATTCACTAAAAGAGGAATCATCCTCCATTTTAAAATCTATAGTATGCGATTTATATGATAATTTGTCATGAGAAATAGTTACTTTTCCGTATCTATTTCCATAATCGAGCAAAGAAGAAGAACAAATATCATATATTCCCTTTTCTTGAGCAATATGCTGAATATGTAAATGGCCAGAAAAATTTACTTTAACATTATATTTGTTAAATAACTCTTGCGCTTTTTCATAATTAGCAATTAAGAAATTAGTGTTGTAAAGTTCATTATGTGACACGATGCTATGATGAGAAAATGTGATTATCTTTTTTCCTTTTTCCTTAGCTTCTAAAAATTTGTCTTCTAACCAAGGAAGAGAGAATATTTTTCCATAAACAAAATTTTCACTAAATTCATAATTATAACGACTTGCAGTTGTATCGAGCATAAATAACCATTCATCGTTTTTCGTTTCGATAATATAGGATAAAGAATTATCATCTCTATATATCGCGTCTTTATATCCAAATTCTTGATATAGAGAAACAAACTCTTGAATTGTAGTATTTTTCACAACAGGATAATCTTTCGTGGAATAAGACCGTGGATTTTCAATTTCCGTATCGTGGTTACCAGGTATAACTAATGGCATAATTCCTTCTTCTTTAACTTCTTTTAATTTTTGGGTAATTTCTAAATGCGATTTATAATCCCCGTTATAAGAAATATCTCCTGTAACTATAAAATAGGTCGGTTTATCTTCAATTACTTTTTCTAAAAGTTTATCGAATAACACCTGATTATATTGCATTGTTTTTCCATCTGTGGCAATAGGTTCTTCATCATAATCTCTTGTTGGATCATTCATATATTCTTTAGATAAATAATGAGTATCACTAATGACGATAAAAGAGGTGCCATTCTTAGATGAACACGAAGAAAAAGGAATAAGAAAAAGATTGATTATAAAAAACAAAGACAACTTTTTTATTCTCATAATTTCACCTTCTTCTACTCATTATCTTATCATTTTTATAGGCTAAAGAGAATAATTAAAACAATACCTCCTGTTAATAAACTTAATCCTAAAAGAGCCTTTTTACTAAATCTTTCTTTTAAAATTATAAAGGAGAAAGCCATGGTCAATAATATAGATAGTTTGGTAATCGAATTAACTGCGATTGGATTTACCCCCGCTGCATTTAAAGCATAATATTCGCATATCCATGCTCCACCTGTAGCTATGCCCGACAAAAACAAGAATAAATAATTTCTAAAAGATATTTGAGTAGCTTCTTTAAAATCTTTATTAAAAATAACAATTAATGAAGCAAAGATAAATACAATAATGGTTCTAATTAATGTTCCTAAAGAAGAAGGAATACCCTTTAATCCTAACTTGACAAACAAAGAAACAAAGGAAGCAAATACAGCAGAAAGAAGAGCATATATAAGCCACTTTCTTCCTTCTTTATTTTCTTCATCTTTCCTATCGATCATCAGCAAAGTACCGCTGAAGATGAGGGCGATGGATAAAAATAGCACTCCAATAATCAAAGGATTTCCTCCTTTGGTAGTATCAGAAAAGAAGAAAATTAAAAATAGAATAGAAGTTAAGATAAAAGATGATTTATCAATAGGAGCAACTTTATTAACGTTTCCAAGTTTTATCGCTTTAAAATAGCAAAGCCATGAACAACCAGTTGCTAAGCCTGAAAGTATCAAAAACAACCAATTAGTAAATTCCAAAGAGGAAAAGTAATTAAAACTATTTGTTATAAAACACATAACAACACAACAAATAATCACTACCCCAGTTCGAAAGAAAGTTGCAAAATTAGAATTAACATTCTTTATTCCAATCTTGGCAAGAATTGTTGTAAGTGATGTGAATAAAGCGGCAAGAAGTGCTTCAACTAACCATAACATAATAGATACTCCCTAAGTAATAAAAATATTATAGTCTAGAGTCATTACAATATAAATATTTATTGATAAAGATACGCAATATAAATGTAGCTTTTAATCATAAAATATCCCTTCGCATTTTTGGCCATTAACTTATATCAAGTAACTTGATTTTCTTAAACCATATTTTAGAAAAAGTGATACAATAATGTTATCGAGGTAATCGTATGAAAAAAGTATTAAAGATAATTTTACTTAGCGTAGCTTCTCTTATTGGAGTTTCTTCTTTATTTGTTGGAGGAGTAGCTATTAACCATCAAGTAAAGTTAGATAAAGAAATAAAATTATTAAAAGAAGAAGGTTATTATAATAAAGTGAGTGTAGGATCTTATTCTCTTAATGTTTCTATCTTTGGAAAAGAAGATGGTAAACATACATTCGTCGGTCTAGCCGGATTAGGTTCTGGCGATTTTTCTTGTACGATGCGTAAAGCAACCGCGGGTATTGAAAAAGATAATAAAGTTGTATTTATCGATCGTGCTGGTTATGGTTTTAGCGATGATACCTCTAAAAAAATGACTCTCGATTCTGTGGTAGAAGATTATCGTAAAGCTTTACAAAATGCATCTATACCCGCTCCATATATCTTAATGGCGCATTCTCTTGGTGGAGCTTACGCAACTTATTGGTGCTCAAAATACAAAGAAGAAATTGAAGGTATCGTATTTATTGATGGTTCTCAACTTTCAGAAAATGCTTTTGAGGATTCCCCAGATAGCAAAGTAACAATTTCAGATAGATTTTTACAAGGACTTGCTAAATGTGGATTTTCTCGCTTGGCTTTAAGAAATTATTTTTACCATTTGCCAAAAATTTTTTCAGAAGAAGATCAAGCAAAAGCCGATACATTAGCTTTACTAACACTCGATTCTATCGCTCCGGTAAGTGAAAGTTATTCCATCCAATCTATCGCTAAAATGGCTTTTGATAAAATAATAAAAAACGACGTTCCTAAAACTTACATATGTGCAAGTTGGGGACTACAAACTAAAGAAGATATCATCGAATATAATATGTGGATTAACGAACAGATTGATATCAATCATCTGAATATGCCAAAAAGAAATACCTCTTATTCTGATGAAGATGTTATTCCTATTTTGAATAACTATAAAAAAGCCCGAGAAGAAGAGCTTATGCCATATCTAGAAAAAATGGGTAATTGTGAACTAGTTCTTCTTCCTGGCGATCATATGATCTATGAACATAAACCAGAACAATGTAGCAATTTGCTTCTTGATTTTGTAACCAAAATAGAAAAGTAGCAATTAACGAAATGTAAAGTTAATTACTACTTATTTCTTTATTTCATATTTTTTCTTTCTTCCACCATCTTGATAAACCATTCTACCATATTTGGATCTTGATGAGAGAAGAAGGAACTAGTCTTCTTATCCATATTTTCAATAATTAACATATCTTCTTTAGATAAGACAAAATCAAACACCTCAAAATTTTCTTTTATTCTTTCTTTATGCGTTGATTTTGGAATAACCACTATTCCTCTTTGTATCAACCATCTTAAAATAATTTGAGCATTAGATTTATTATATTTCTTTCCCAAACAAGATAGAATTTTATTTTCAAATATTCCTTGTCTTCCTTCGGCAAAAGGAGCCCATGCCTCCAATTGACATGAATATTTATCCGCCCACTTTTGTGCAACAATTTGTTGATTATATGGATTAACTTCAATTTGATTCACCATCGGTTTGATTTCTACAAAAGCTTGTAAATCGACAAATCGATCTGGATAAAAATTGGAAATACCGATCGCTCTTATTTTTCCTTCTTTATATAGATCCTCTAAAGCGCGATAAGCTCCATAATAATCGGCAAATGGTTGATGTAGTAAAACTAAATCAACATAATCAAGTTGCAATTTTCTTAATGATTCTAAAACTGATTTTCTACATTCATCATAACCATAATGTTGAATCCACACTTTTGTGGTTATAAATAATTCTTCACGCGGTATGCCACATTCTTTAACAGCTTCTCCGACTTGTTCTTCATTAAAATAACTTTGAGCAGTATCGATCAAACGATATCCACATTCGATAGCGGCGAGAACGCATCGTTTACAATCCTCTTTGCTAACTTGGTAAACACCATATCCTAAAATAGGCATCTTTATTCCATTATTTAATGTTACGTATTCCATATTAATTATCTCCTTTTATAAATGCGATATGCTCTTCTATAGAGCGATTAAATAAACCTTGTTTTACTTGGCAAGAAGGTGCAACTTTCTTAATATCATTTAAGGAATTAGTTACGTAATGAGGATCATTAGTGTAACTATTTTCAAAAACAATTACTTCTCCTTTATAATCCTTTATCTTAGCGAAAAAAGTTCCAATTGCCATCGGATAAGTGTACCACCAAATTGGAAAGAAGACTAATAATCTATCGTAATCATTGACATCTTTATTAATTTCTTTTATGGAAGGATATATTTTCTTTTCCCATTCTTCCTTCGCTTCTTGATATGCACAAATATCATAATTTGATGAATAAGCCGTTTTTCTTTCAATTCTAACGACATCATAATCTAATTCATCTTCAATCTTTTGAACTAAATTTTTTGTATTGTTAGAATAAGAAAAATAAATCATCAATGTTTTCATTCTTTTTTCCTCCTATTTACATAACCAAAAAAGCTATGATAAAATCATTTTATAATCCGGTAGTAACTATCGGTCAATACTTATGGAGAAAAAATTATGTACTCAATGAAAGAAACTTGCAAATTAGTAAATATGTCATATGAAACAGTGAAATTTTATTGTAATGAAGGATTAATCCCTAATGTAAAAAGAGATAAGAATAATTATCGTATTTTTGATGAGCAAGACATCGCTTGGATTCATGGACTACAATGTCTTAAAAACTGTGGCATGGGAATTAAAGAAATGAAAAAATATATGGAACTATGTTTAATCGGTGCTTCTTCTATTCCTCAACGAAAAGAAATGCTTCAAGAAAAAGTTTTAGCCTTAAAAGAAAAGCAAAAAGAAATTGATGAAGCTTTAGCCTACATCGATAAAAAAATGAAATATTATGATGACGTGGTACTTGGCAAAGTACCATATAAAAGTAATTTGATAAAAAATTAATATTAATGATGAAGAGCGACAAGATAATCTCTAATTGATTCCCCCATCGCCATCACCATTTCTTCTAGTGAACATTCAATATTTTTACTGAACCAATCAGAATATAGATTAGCTAGTCCTCCCACGAAAAAGGAAGCAGAAATCTCCGCATTATTCTTGTTGCTAAATGCTTTTAAAAAAGTTGGATCAGATAATAATTTTGCTTTAAATTTATTCTTTAACTTATCAATAAAGAATTTCGATTCCGAAATCTCATATAGCTTTTGATAGTATGTAGGTTTTTCTAAAATAATATCGTTCAATTGAATTATCAATGAATCGGGATCAAGAACAAACTTATCAAATTTAAAAGCATCCAAAATTTTATTTATCTTTATCATAATTTCATATTCTATCACTTCGATAATCTGCCAGATATCTTTGTAATGATTATAAAAAGTTGTTCGATTTATATCCGCTTCTTTACATATCATTGACACAGTGATGCTGTCAGATTTTTTATTTTTGCAAAGATCGATAAAGGTATCGATAATTAATTTTTCTATACGTTGATAATTTTTATTTTTTTCACCCATATTTTTAAACTCCTTTAAACAAATGTGTTGATTTTTCAACACTACTTCAAATTTCGTTGTTGTACTACACATATTATTGTATATATTTTTAATTGTAAATTCAACATATGTTGTTTTTTATATATGTGTCGAATTAAAGGAGGACTTATGAAAAAAATATCATCTTTTATCACTTCAAAGAAAATATTTATTTTAATCTTTTTTATCATTTGTACTGTCTGTTCTGGGATTTTAATAAATAAAGTAAAAATCAATTATGATATCTCAAAATATTTAAATTCTCAAAGTGAAACATCCTTAGCATTAAATATTACCCAAGATCAATTTGGAGATAATGGAAATATGCAAGTGATGATTTCCTCTATCGACGAAGATAGTGCGAAAAGCATTAAAGAAGATATCGAAAACATCGAATATGTTATCGCTGTAAATTTCGATTCCACCAGTCAAGATTATTACAAAGATAATACCGCTTTATACATTTTAATAATTGATGGTGATGATTATAGTGAAAATGCGAAAAGCGTTATTTCTGATGTAAAAGATTTATTGAAGAATTATGAAGTAGCGTATGGAGGTAATGCTGTCGATAAGCAGTTGCTTCAAGAATCTATTGAAAGCGAAATGGTCTATATTATTATTGTTGCAATAAGTTTAGCAGTATGTATTTTACTTCTTACCAGTAAGAGTTGGATTGAACCTCTTATTTTACTTGTAACTGCCGGCATAGCTATAGTTATCAATTTAGGAACCAACATTATTTTCCCATCGATTTCATATATCACCAACTCCATATCCGCGATTCTGCAACTTGCTTTATCTATAGACTATTCGATTGTTTTAATGAACACTTACAAAAAGAATACCGCCAATATGGACAAGAATGAAGCGATGAAAAAAGCAATAGTCCAAGTTATCAAACCTATTAGTGCTTCTGGTCTAACTACTATTGCAGGATTATGTGCTTTGTTATTCATGTCTTATCGAATTGGATTTGATATTGGTATTGTATTAATGAAAGGAATTGTTATTTCTTTAATTACATCAATCACCCTGCTTCCTGGCATCATTTTATTACTTGATAATCTAATTAATAAAACTAAAAAACGTTCAATTAAGCTTTCTGGCAATTTCTTTGCTTCTTTATGCAAAAAAGGAAATAAAATCATTGTTCCACTTG
>JBJFEV010000009.1:0-3860 GCA_051891155.1 Bacilli bacterium | reverse complement strand
TACATTTCATTATAATATCATCACCTTTATTCAATCAGCCAACTGAAGTATCCATAATAAGTATATTTTCCATTTCTATTCCTTTCGCCTTTACGATTTTAATTCAATTCATGATTCGATATAGTTTTTTTAATTCATGTGTGTTTTTGTAATTATTTTTAGATAGATGTGTCTTCAAACTTTCCCTTTGAGAAGGATTTTGATATAATTCTTCAATTGCTCTTGCTATTTCATTGGGATCCATCTCACATATAACTCCGTCAATATTATGAGAAACTTGACTATTTGCGGTTGGATAATTAGTTATAAGAATAGGCTTATTAAGAATTTTGGCTTCTGTTACAGTTACTGCTTTACCTTCATACCTAGAAGGTTGTACATATAAATCGCAAGAATTCATGTATGGATATGGATTAATTTTTTTTCCTAAAAGGATAAAGGAATCATCTAAATTAGATTGTTTGATTATACTTTTAAGTGTTTCTTCTTCCCCGCCATAGCCAATAACATACCAGACTAAATTTTCATATCCTTTATCTTTTAGAATCTTTAGTGCTCTTATAGCATTATCAATTCCTTTTTGATGTGATAATCTCGCAACGGTTAATAATTTGAACCTATTATCACGCAGTAATTCATTATTTGTTTGTTCTAAAGACAGTGAGTGAATAAATTCAGGGTTAGTTAAATTTTCTATAACAAAAACTTTACTTACTAAGTTTGGATATTTTTTAATAAAAGCCTTTTTACACTCTTCTGAAACTGCAATAATATTGTCAAACTCATTCCAAATCTTAATATCTAATTCTACATCAGTTTCGATAACAGAATAATCTGTATGAATCCAAGCGATTTTCTTCTTGGCCTTAACTTTCTTAGCAACATAATAGTGAGGCCAGAGAAAACTGATCGCAACGTCATATTCTTTTTCTACAATTGGTAAAAAAGGAGTAGTATATTCCCACATATATTGCATTTGTTTTATACCATCATTACTCTTTTTGCGACTTGCTTGAAATCTAGCTAGAAGACGGCATAATCCAATGATAAGATGCCCTGACTTTATCGTAGCGTAAATAGGCATTCGAAAAGTCTTGTAAATCTGGGATTCTTGTAATAACGAAGGTCCATCAGGAAGATACTTCATAAAGTCTCCTGTATGACTATAAAGCATCAAATCAACCTTGTATCTTTCATAATCAAACTGATTTAACATTGATATAAGACTTCGTTCCACGCCACCTACTTCCATGTCAAATGAAGCTATTAATACGTTTTTCATCATTTCCTCCTTCCACATTGTATAAATTCATTAATTTTTCTATTCCCATTTCCACGATAAATCCATGATTAATAAATGCTTGAATGATTTTTTGTTTGTTTTTTTCTTTCAAATGAGCATTTTTAATGATTTGCTTTGCCCAAACTTCCGGACCATCCTCAAGTGTTAACTTATAAAATAATCCTAATTCCAGATCAGCTTCAGGTTGAATCGCTTCTGAAACAAAGCAGGGTAATCCGCTTGCTTGCGCCTCTAATAAAACCAAACCAAGTCCTTCATGTAAAGATGGAAAAACAAATGTATCCATTGATTTTAAAAGTATTGGGATATCCTTCCTTACACCTACAAATCTTATATGTTCATAAACGCCTTCTTTTTTCGCAATTTCTTCAATCTTCTTTCTTAGATCTCCATCACCAACCAATAAAAATATTACGTTAGGATCTCTAACCAACATACATTTTAATAATTCTAATAAAAATTGATGATTCTTCGCTTCAACAAATCTGCCGATATGACCTATAACAGTTTTATATTCTAATCCTTCATCTTGTTTGAACTTCTTTACAGCAGCTTGTTCATCAGTTATAAAAGGTGCATAATCAATAACATTTGGAAAAAAAGAATAATTATGCTTTGTTAAAATCCTTTCTCCATATAAATAGCTTCCTGCAGCATTACTACATGCCAATAAATTTGATGAAACAACCTTTATTAAATTTCTCATTAGAAAAATATATACTTTTCTAATAAAGCTCTTATTATCGTCTAATGTAGTATGCGCATGAGCTATTCTAATTTTAATACCAGCTAATAATGCCGCAAGATTTGCTATTCCACAATGGAAAAGGGTATGTGAGTGTACAGCCTCATAAGGGCCGAAACTTTTAATAATAGTATATATTTCTTTTATTGATGCTGACTTTGATAAATGAAACACTCTTCCTCCGAGTTCTTTAATTTCTTGATCATAATCTGCCTCTTGGTCACTATAAGAAATAAAGTCAAATTGGATTTTAGTTCGGTCTATATTTCTGTATACATTCATTAGCATTGTTTCTGTCCCTGCTCGATTCATCGCGCCAACGACTTGTAAAATTCGTTTTGGAGTAGTAATTATCATTTTAAATCATCCTCATATATATTAATTACTATATGATATTCTTACTTTGAGATGAATTTGAATAAATTGCATCAAGTTGATTTACAGTATTTTCTACAGAAAATAAATTCAATTTATCCCCATCTATCTTCATTTTTTCTTTAACGTTCATGTATTCATTTATTGTATTTACCCAGTTTTCTATCTTTAGTGGTAGAAATGAACATTTCCCGAGGTTTACTAACTTTGGAACATTTTCTGATACCAAGCAATCTAATCCTGAAGCTTGAGCCTCTATTAAAACAATTCCTAATCCTTCGAATATTGACGGAAAAATAAACAGATCGCAATTAGCCAGTAAATCAGGAACATCATCTCTGAGACCTAACATTTTAAAATATGGTTCGAGATTATTGTCTGTTATTTTTTGGTGTACTTCTTTTTCTAATTCACCTTTGCCGACCCAAGTGATACAAAAATCTTGTCTTATTTTTACCAATTCTTTAGCAATATCAATAAGGAAAAATGGATTCTTTGCATTACTTATTCTACCAACTGTAATTAAATTGAATCTCTCTTTATTTTTATTAAACTTAGGAACTATATTATTTTTGTCTTTATTCTGTAGCGAAAAACGATTAACATCAATTCCATTGTAAATTACTTTGGTATTACCTTTATTCACTTCTTTTTTTCCATAAAGAAAGATATTGGCATTATCAGAACAACCTAATTTATCTGTTGCTGTGATATTAATCATCTTCATCATAATCTTCCTATAAGATAAAAAGATTACCTTTTTTAAAAAGGTTTTATGCTTATGTTGACTATTACTTACATGAGAATGCGATATCCTTGTAGCAATTCCTGCGGTATTCGCTACTAATAAGTTTATTCCGTTTAGAAAGTCCATGTTAGAATGAACAATATCGTAGGGGCCAGTTTCTTTTAATAGTTGTTTTAACCTTATTACATGGTTCAACTTTTTCTGGAAACCATCTAAATCTGAAGTACGATAAATTTGAATTCCCAAATCTAGTGCTTCTAATTCTCTTTCTTGTTTTCCGCCTTCATCAAGAGCTAATATAAATGTAATTTCATATTTTATTAAATCAATATGTTTAACTACAGACATAATAAAACTAGATATTCCACATCCTTGAGGTATCCCATGAAGAATATAAGCTATTTTTATTTTCTTCATTACATATCATTCCTTATAAAAAATATCATTTATGAATTATTGTTAATTAATCCTTATTTTTTGTTTGTTTTTGCCACTGAATAAATTCTATAAGTGGTTTATAATGGTGTAATTGATCTTTATGAAGTCCTGACCTCTTTAATTCACTTATAAAATCAACCCATTCCTTTTCTAGCAGCTGTGGATTATCTTGCTTTATAATAGGACTTAAAATCGTATCAATATCAACCTGTAATACATTAGCAAGCTTTATAACGACTTCAACAGACGGG
>JBJFEV010000008.1:0-3868 GCA_051891155.1 Bacilli bacterium | reverse complement strand
TAATTACCTACATTTTCAACCGATAAAAAACTACACAAAATTATTGACAATTACACCGAACTTTATCGTGATTTCGTTAATCATATTAGTGATGTTATTTCAAGACAACAAGGTGATGAACGTTTACAAAAATTATATTCGCGATTAAAAAATAGAATTTCTTTTAATAAATTAAAAAAGATAAAAAGCCGTTATTATTTGACATGTTATTTCAAAAATATGTAAAGTGATAGCAAAAGACTTCATGTTTTTATATATCAAAGAGTGTTGACAACATACCATTAATCACTTATTCTTTACCTGCGAATAATAGAAAAAAGGAAAATAGAGAATGGAAGATTTTGTTATTAGATTAGAAAGAAAAGAAGATTACTTTAATGTTGAAAGTATGGTAAGAGAAAGCTTTTGGAATGTTTATCGTCAAGGATGTCTTGAACATTATTTACTAAATCAACTTCGAGATGATAAGGACTTTGTAAAAGAGTTAGATCTAGTCATAGAAAAAGATGGGAAAATCATAGGTCAAGTGGCTTACGTGAAATCACATATTGAATTAGATGATGGAAAAAAATTACCTACTCTTACTATTGGACCAATTTGTATAGATCCTAAATATCAAAAGAAAGGATATGGAAAAATTCTTTTAGATTATTCTTTAAATAAAGCTAAAGAATTAGGTTATGGTGCTGTTCTTCTAGAGTGCAATATTAATTTTTATAAAAATTCTTATTTTACATATGCTCGTAATTACGGAATTAGATATCACGATTTAGGTATAAATGAAGATACTTCGTTTTTCTTATGTAGGGAATTAGATGAAGGATATTTATCTGATATTAAGGGAAAATATATTATTCCTCAAGGATATTTTATTGATGAAAATAAAGTAGAGGAATTTGATCAAAAATTCCCAAAAAAGGAAAAAGAAAAATTAGAAAGTCAAATCTTTTAATTTGTATAGTAGTTCGATAAATGATAGACTTTTACTATAAAGTTTATAGATAGGAGATTAATTTTATGGGAAGACACGGAGGTGGATCCAGTAGTGGAGGATCACATGGACATAGTTCTGGTTCTAGCCATTCTAGCGGTTCAAGTAGTACAGGAAGTTCAGTAAGAACATCATCTTCTACACCTTTTTATGGTTGTTATAATCGTTCATATTATGATAGAAGAGGTCATTATCACACATATTACACATCAGATGTAAATTATGGAACAAGAAGTGGATGGAGTTTTGGAACCATTTTTGCTTTAGTGTTTATTACTATTCATATGTTAATAATGGTATCCGCTTTTGGAATTAATGCTATTGATTTTGGTGGAAAAGTAAAAGGTAATGAAGACAAAATAGTAATCATTGATGATTCTAATATGTTAACAGAACAAGAATAAATTAAAGTTAAAGGATTATTTGATGAAGTATATGAAAAATCAGGCATGCCAGTTGCTTTATATACAACAGATTATGAATGGAAGAACCACTATAGTAGCATTGAGGTTTTTTCAGAAGTTATTTATTATCAAAAATTTAATGATGAAAACTCAATGGTTATTGTATTTTCTTCTGAAATTATTGATGGCTTTTTAGATTATGAATACGATTTCTATTGTGGCGATAACACGGTAAAATGTTTAAAGGATAATGACTTTGACAATTTAATATATGATTTCCACAAAGGATTTATAAATAGTAATTATAATCTATCAAATGCTTTGGATTATTCTTGGAATTTATGTATGGATGATTTGGCTAAAACTAAAATTAATTTTTCTTCTTTAGGAATCGTTGCTCTTTTACTTGGCTTCTATTCTATTTTCTATATCGCTATTCTTGGAGGTATGAAAAGGAAGAATCAAGTGTATAAATATTTCAAAGAAAATCCTGATAAACTAGATGAAAAACCAATGACAACACTTTTAAAATGCCCTTCCTGTGGAGGTTCTAATACGTTGTCTGAAGAAAAGTGCCCATATTGTGGTACTGTGCTAAAAATAAAACAATAAATGAAATGTTATAGTCTTTGTCTAAGAAACAAGGACTTTTTTCTTTTCTCTCGATATTTTTTATTTATTTACTAAAAAAAGAAAATATGTGATAATCTATTTGATAGCGAGGGCAGTTTATGTATTTTAATAATATCATCGAATCTTTAAAAAATAATGTTAATGTAGAGGCTATTTGTCTTGGAGGATCTAGGGCAAGCGGTTTAAATGATGACAAATCTGATTATGATGTTTATGTGTATTATAAGAATAAAATATCTTTGGAAGAAAGAAGAGAAATATTAAAACTGAATTGTAAATATATGGAAATTGGAGTTTCCTATTTTGAAGAAGAGGATGATTGTATTTTAAATAATGGCATTATTATAGAGTTGATTTATAGAAATATTAATGAATTTTGTGAAATTGTGGATAAAACCTTATTAAATAGTAATGCATCACTTGGGTACTCCACTTGTTTCTTTGACAATATTGTTCATTCGAAAGTTTTATTTGATAGAAATGATTTATATCAACAAATGGTCAATAAATTAGCATTATATCCAGAATCATTACGTCAAAATATTATTTCTAAAAATATGGAGATGTTGCATGGAGTAATCGCATCTTATGATGCTCAAATTATTAAAGCGTATAAAAGGGGAGACTTAGTATCAGTTAATCATCGTATTAGTGCTTATCTAGCCTCTTACTTTGATATTATCTTTGCAATAAATAAAATATATCATCCTGGAGAAAAACGTCTAGTTGAGATTGTAAAGAAGAAATGTAATCTAATTCCTAAAGATTTTGAAGAAAATATATCTTTATTATTAAAACAAGAGAATATTGAAAAAACTTTAGAAAATATTTATAGAAATTTACTCTTATTAGTAAGGGAAACAAAATAGAATATGGATACAAAATTTCCTATTCTTCTAGTTCATGGTATTGCTATAAAAGATATTTGGTTTATAAAATCTTTTGGAGAAATAGATAGAATATTAAGAATAGAAGGATTTAAAGTTTATAAAAGTAAAGTAGATAGTTTTGGAACTATTGAGAATAACGCCTATATTTTGCAAGAAGAAATAATGAAAATTATCGGAGAATGTAAGTGCGAGAAAGTTAATATCATTGCTCACTCAAAAGGTGGATTAGATACTAAATATGCTATCCAAGAACTTCATATGGGAAAATATATAGCAAGTCTTACCACTTTATGCACTCCTCATAAAGGAAGCCCGATTGCTTCATCTTTGCTAAAATTACCAAAAATATTTCTTAAGTTTATCGCTTTTTGGATTAATTTCTGGTATCGCATATTTGGCGATAAACATCCAGATGCATTACAAGTTTGTCGTCAACTTGCTACAGTGGACAGCATCGAAGAAGAGACATTTAAAATAAATGAAGATATTTATTTTCAAAGTTATTCGACAACATTAAAGGGAAGTAAAGATGATTTCATTATGGGTATACCATTAATGTTTTCTCGTTATTTTGAGAAAGATAAAAGGAGTGATGGTTTAGTATCGAGTGAATCGGCTAGATTCGGTGAATATAAAGGCGATGCATTAAATGAATCAGTATCTCATTCACAAATCATTGATTTTATGGTGAAAAAAAAGAAAAAAGATAAGATATATGCATTTTATTCAGCAGTATGCGAAGATTTAAAAGAAAGGGGATTATAAAATGGAATTACAAGAAACAATTTTAAAAAGAAGAAGTATTAGAAAATTTAAAGATGATAAAGTGAAAGAAGAAGATATAAATTTATTACTAAAAATGGCAATGGCGGGTCCAAGTGCTTGTAATAAGCAACCATGGGAATTCTTTGTGGTGACGAATGAAGAAATATTAAATAAATTTACTAGCG
>JBJFEV010000007.1:0-3892 GCA_051891155.1 Bacilli bacterium | reverse complement strand
ATCGTGTTGTAACCTTGTGGCAATCTAGTGATAAAATCATGGGCATTAGCAAGTTTTGCTGCTTCAATACATTCTTCGTCACTAGCATCTAATTTACCATAACGAATATTGTCCATTACTGTTCCGGTAAATAAGTTAGTATCTTGTAAAACAATTCCTAAAGATCTTCTTAAATCATCTTTTTTAATTTTGTTGATATTGATGCCATCATATCTTATTTTTCCATCAGCAATATCATAGAAACGATTTATCAAGTTAGTAATAGTTGTTTTACCAGCGCCTGTTGAACCAACAAAAGCAATTTTTTGACCTGGCTTACCATATAAAGAAATATCATGTAATACTATCTTATCTTCCGTGTATCCAAAATCCACATTAAACATTCTTATATCACCTTTTACTTGCGTATAAGTTATTGTTCCATCTTGATGAGGATGTTTCCAAGCCCAAAGATTTGTTCTTTGAGAAGTTTCTTCGATTTCTCCCTTTTCATTAATTTTAGCATTTACTAAGGTGACATAACCTTCATCAACTTCTTCCTTTTCATCAATCAAGGCATAAATTCTACCGGCAGCAGCAAGAGCCATGACGATTTGATTGAATTGTTGAGTGCATTGATTTACGTTATTTGTAAATTGTCTACATAAAGTTAAGAATGCTACAAGTGTTGGTAAGAATGTAGTTAATTCAATTTTATTTACACCGAATATTGTTAAGTTATAAATATTGAATCCTTTTAATGATAAAGCGATTAATACACCACCAAGGAATGCTAATAAAACATACATAATATTACCGATGTTCATCGTAATAGGCCCCATTTTAGAAGCATTGCTTTCGGCAAATTCTTGCGCTTTTCTTAATTCTTCATTTAAAGCATCAAAATCTTTCTTTGCTTCTTCTTCATGGCAGAATACTTTAACCACTTTTTGGCCATGCATCATTTCTTCCACGAATCCTTCAACGCGAGCGATATTTCTTTGTTGAGCAGCGAATCCTTCTCCAGCATTACTGCTTACCTTTTTTGTTACGTTGAACATAACAATTATTCCTAAGAAAATAACTAGAGAAAGCCAAATGCTAGTCGATAACATAATAGCTAATAAAATAACTAGCATAATAACGGATTGTATAATAGCGGTTATACATTGCGAGATAAGCATACGAAGTGAATCAGTATCATTAGTATAGTATGACATGATATCACCGGAATTGTGACTATCAAAATATCTGATAGGCAACTTTTCCATCGCATTGAACATTTTAATTCTTATTTTTAGTAGTGATCCTTGAGTAATGCGAGCCATCAATAAATTTTGAATGGTTGAAGCGATAACTCCACTTCCCCTAACAGCAATCATAACAAATAGGAGATTTAACATACCTTTCTTAACGCTCTCCCATCCGTTTTCAACGCCTTCTATAGTAAACTTAGTAATCTCAGTTAAGAATAATGAAGCGGATGCATTAGCGCATACTACTAAAGCTAAACAAACAAAGACAATTACCCAACTTAATGGGAAGAAAGAAAAGATATCTTTCATTAATCTTTTAAATAGGCCTTTAGGAATTTTTGGCATTTGTTTTTTCATTTGTGGAGAACTATTTTCTCTACCTTTCATTTTTTTAGGCATTTAAATCACCTGCCTTTTGTTCTTTATTTTGTGAATAATAAACTTCTTGATAAATCTTGTTAGTTTTTAATAATTCTTCATGGTTACCAACTTGATTAATTGTACCATTATCCATCACAATAATTTTATTTGCTTCTTGTACGGAAGCGATACGTTGAGCAATGATGATTTTTGTAGTTTGAGGAATATATTCTTTTAATCCCTTTCTTATAAGAGCATCAGTTTTTGTATCGACCGCAGAAGTGGAATCATCAAAAATAATGATTTTTGGATTTTTTAGCAATGCTCTTGCAATACATAGTCTTTGTTTTTGTCCACCAGAAACATTGGTTCCACCTTGTTCAATATAGGTGTCATATTTATCTGGGAAAGAAGAAATAAATTCATCAGCTTGCGCAAGTTTACAAGCATTGACTAATTCTTCATCAGTTGCATCTTTATTACCCCAACGTAAGTTTTCCTTAATCGTACCGGAAAAAAGAACATTCTTTTGAAGAACTACCGACACTTGATTTCTCAATGAATCTAAATCGTATTCCTTGACATTATGGCCACCTACTAATACCTCACCTTCACTTGTATCATAAAGACGGGAAATAAGTTGAATTAATGATGATTTAGAAGATCCGGTTCCTCCAATTATTCCGATGGTCTCTCCCGATTCGATCTTTAGATTGATATCTTGCAAAGCATTCTTTTCCGCTTTTTCATTATATCTAAATGAAACATTTTTAAATTCTATTGATCCATTTGGAACATCATAAACTGGATTATCAGGATTCTTTAATGTAGGTTCTTCGTCTAATACTTCAACAATTCTAGCCGCTGATTCGGAAGAAATAACCGCCATTAAGAAGACAAAGCTAAACATCATTAGCGAAGATAGAATTTGCATAGAATATGTGATTAATGAAGTTAAATCACCAATTTCTAAAGCTTGATTTTGTGTTGTAATAATCAATTTTGCCCCGATATATGAAATGACGGTCATACAAATATACATTGATAAAACCATCAAAGGATTATTTAAAGCAATAATTGATTCAGCTTTAGTAAAATCAGCACATACATCATGAGATGATTTTCTAAATTTTTCTTTTTCATATTCTTCTCTAACATATGATTTAACTACTCTAATACCTCTAACGTTTTCTTGAACTCTTTCATTTAAACTATCGTATTTATGAAATACTTTAACAAATAAAGGGTGTGAAAATTTAAAGATAAGAGCTAAACCAACTCCTAAAATTGGAATAACAATTAAGAATAATAAAGGAAGTGTTGGGTGGAATGTAAACGATAAGCAAACAGCAAAAATAAGCATGAGTGGACATCTAACCGCTAAACGGATCAACATTCCATATGTTTGTTGCACATTAGTAATATCAGTTGTAAGTCTTGTTACTAATGAAGATGTAGAAAATTTATCGATATTCGCAAAAGAAAAATCTTGAATTTTATAATATACATCTTTTCTAACATTTTTTCCAAATCCAGCAGCGGCTTTAGCGCCATATTTCGCAGCCATTGTTCCTCCAAATAAGGAGAAAAAAGCCATTAAGACAAGAATGATACCACATATTCCAATTGCTAATAACAATTGATTAGGATTTGTTCTATCAATCACAAAAATTCCTAATACTTTTACTGTATCACTGCTGCTGTTTAAGATATTTATTAATTGAGAAGTAACAAGTGGCATAAAACATTCCATCAAAACTTCTATTGTAATAAATATAGGAGTTAAAATACTTTCTTTTTTATATTCTCTAACACATTTGGCTAAGGATTTAATAATTTTCATAGTACCTCCTTTTCATTGACTTATGTATTTTAGTTTAAAATAATTTTATTGTCTATAGTTTTAATTATTAAAATTTTTATCATTGACATTTTTTTATCTTACAGATAAAGAAGCCTTCATAATATTCATTCGGCATAACCACAAGAGCGCCTTTAATTTGACAAGGTAATTTCATTAAATTCCTATCACTAATATCGATGTTTTCGATAGAATATTTTTTTCCTTTTAAAGCTTCCAAAACAATATTTTCGTTTTCTTCTTTTAAAATCGAACACGTTGAATAGATTAATGTTCCCCCAACTTTTAAATGTTCAAATCCTTTTCTTAATAATTCTTTTTGCACTTTACAAGATTTTGCAATTAATTTCTCATTGAAATAAGAAAGAGTCTTTTTATCTTCTAATAGTATTGTCCCACTTCCTGAACAAGGAGCATCTAATAAAATTTTTTCAAA
>JBJFEV010000006.1:0-3976 GCA_051891155.1 Bacilli bacterium | reverse complement strand
TTACTTCTTCTTGGATTTCTCGACATTTTATATCGATATAACTTCCCATATTCCATTCGTTTTTGGAATGACATATATCAATAATAAAATTCTTAATTAAATCTAATCCATAAACTGAATTTCTTACTTCCGGATGGAATTGAACAGCATAAAAGTTTTTCTCTTTATTATATATAGCGCCATATGGACAAGTGGATGAAGAAGCAATCACTTCAAATCCGGAAGGAATCTTACTGACTCTATCTCCATGCGACATCCAAACTTGTTGAATAGAAGGAGTACCTTTAAATAAAAGGTTGTCTTTTATAAGAGAAATATCTTGTCCTCCATACTCTTTCTTACCTGCTGAAATTACCTCTCCCCCAAGAAGTTTACACATTAATTGCATTCCATAACAGATTCCCAATATAGGAATACCTATATCAAAAATTCTTTTATCGCAAATAAATGCATCTTCATCGTAGACAGAACGAGGTCCACCAGAAAAAATAATACCTTTTACATTTCCTTTAGCCAGAATCTCTTCAACTGGAGTATCATATGGAATTAATTCAGAAAAAACTCCAAAATCTCTTACTCTTCGAGCAATCAGTTGATTGTACTGGCTACCGAAATCTAAAACGATAATCTTGTCAAAATTATTCATGTTTATCTATCCCTACCTTACTTTTTTATCTTACTAAATTAGAGATACATTTTCCATAAAACAAATCACAAATAAAATGTAAACGCTTTTACTTATTAATAAGTCCTCCAAAACGTCTATTTCTTGTTGCATATTCTTCTAAGCAAGCAATCAATTTATCTGGGGTGAAATCAGGCCAACAAGTAGGAGTAAAAATAAACTCTGAATAAGCTAATTGATACAATAAGAAATTAGATAGTCGTTGTTCACCTGATGTTCTAATCATCAAATCAATAGGTGGTAAATTGGAAGAATATAAATAAGAGGAGAACATTTCTTCGTTAATATCACTTTCTTTAATTTTTCCTTCTTTTACATCATTAACAATCAGTTTTGTCGCGCGTACAATCTCTTGTCTAGATCCATAATTTAAACAAATGTTAAAAAAGAAATTCGAATTATTCTTTGTCATTTCAATAGATTTAGAAATAGTTTCTTGAGAATGAAGTGGTAAAGCATCCATCTCCCCCATCATTTGAATTCTTACTCCTCGTTCCATAAATTCATCAATATTACTGATAAAAAACTCATCAAGATATTCAAATAAATGATCTATTTCATCTTGTGGGCGAGACCAATTTTCTGTTGAAAAAGCATATAGAGTCATAGCTCTTATACCAATATCTTGGCATGCTCTTCCTATTTCAATTACTCTTTTGCATGCTTCTTTATGACCAAAGTGACGAGCTAACAATCTTTTTTTTGCCCATCTTCCATTGCCATCCATAATAAAAGCGATATGATTACATTCCTTCTTTAATTTATATTCTATTTTTGCCATATACTTAAATCTCCTTTAAATAATTCTCTATCTCCTCTATCGAAGAAAGAGGAGTTGATGTTCCACTTGCCAAACAAGCCTTTTTGCATTTACTTAAATCGTAATTCATCAGTTCTTTTTTAGTTTCAACTTTTATTACCAAAGAGAAAGGATATTTTTCCTTAGCAATTTGATAAAGCTTATCCGTATTTGATGATTTTAATGATCCGATAATAACGAAAAGATCAAACTTATCTTTTAATGATGCAATTCTTGTTTGTCTTACTCGAGTTGCTCCACATATTTCATCTTCAATAACCGCGGATGGGAAGTGATGTAAGATATCTTTATGAATATCCGCTAGTTCTATAAAAGATAATGTTGTTTGATTAACAACATGCACTTCTTCTTTTTTTATTTTGGTTGGATCAAAACCATCATTGACATCATAAAGAACAATCCGATCATCAACTGACAAAGATGCTTCTGTCTCTGGATGATTTCTTTTCCCTATATAGATAACATCTCCTGTTTTTAAATAATTCTTAATTAACGCTATATTCTTTTTTACAATTCGACATGTAGAATCAAAATAAAGAACATGATTTTTTTTCAAGATTTCTTCATATATTTCATTATGTCCATGAGCGGTAAAAATCACTACATCATCGCTAGTAAATTCTATTAGTCTTTTTTCTTTATCAATCAAGGAAGTATCTATTGTAATAATGCCATGATTTTTTAACATAGTAGCAACTACATTATTATGCACTAGCATACCAAAAATATAAACATTTTTAGTCGGATAATTCTTCTTCACTTCTAAAGAAAGAGCAATGGCATTGCTCACACCTAAACAATATCCGCATGGTTTGACGATATATGTTTCCATTTTATTTCCTCACGTTTTAATATTATCACAAAGAAAGGATAAAAAAAAGAAAGCATAGTATATTCTACTTTTGCTTTCTTAAATTCTATGCTTATAGTGGTTTTACTGAATCAAATTGATCGTATTCTTTAATTTTTGACTCATTACCGATACTACACTTAGCGCAATTTTGAGCAATATTTTCCATCAATGTAGCATATCCACGTACATCTTTTAATGTGGTATGAAGCATTTCTTTTTTGATTTGCATCATATCCTTTTTACTGATACCAAGCATATAATTAATATCCATATAATCGATTAATAAACTATTGGAAGTAGGTTGATCAAAAGAACCAACAGCACCAATTACATATGATAAATATTCTTCTTTCGATGGTTTAAGTTTCTTCAAATAAGCAGCGATATTTGCAAATGCCTCATAAGTATTTTTAACATTTGGATCACGGAATGAACTTAGCGATAAATCACCTGATCTAGTTATGCGCATCGATGTGCCATAAGCCCCACCTTTAACTCTTACTTCTGGCCATAAATAATCTAAAGATACAATATGTGACAAAATATAAAGTCGGCCATTTAACGCAACATTATAATCATTGATGGATGAAGTGATTGCATTATAAGAAACGCCTGAAGGTATAACGACTGCTTCAGAAGAAGCTGAAGGAAGAGTTACTTCTAATACATTAGATTGTTCGCGTGTAGGCAATTTAACTTTTCGTAAAGCCATCTTCAATGTGGCGATAGTATTTTTATCACCAGATAAGGAGAATATCGCATTTCCTTTAGTGAATAATGTTTTGCAAATTTCCTTTAACTTTGCACAGATTGCTTTTCCATCAAAATCTTTCAATAATCCATTCATAAAATCATATAATTCTAATCCAGATGTTTTGGAAAGAAGAGCACCTTCTTTAGAAGAACTTGCTCTAGTTTTAGTAAGAGCTACTCCAGTTCCATTTTGCATAATATTAATCTTTGCATCAGTCACCATTTGCTTTAAGACGCGCTTTACTTCTTGAGCATTAAATTTAGTATGCAATAAAACCTCATTCATTAAAGGAGCAATTTGGTCAACATTCTCTTCCAGTGCGGAAATAGATAATTTTACTTTTTGAACAGTTTCATATCTAGATATAGAACCGATTACTGAAGATAATGAGAAATCACCTAAATACATTTTAATTCTATTAGATAATTCGGTGACACTATATTTGGATGTTGGTAAATTGGTTAATAGTCTTAACAATAATTTCACATATGGCAAATCTTCAAACTTCAACACATCTTGTGAGAAATATACTCTTAAATAAGCAATCTTATTAGTGGATACTTCATGATAAAAGGAAGGAATTCCTTTAACTTTTGTTTTCTTAGTATCAAGCCAATTAATGTTAGAAGGTATATCCTTAATACTTAATTTTGGTAAAAGAGCTAATTCTTCTTTAGTATCTATTTTATTTTGGTACGCTAAAAGATCTTGTGTTTGTTTGATAGTTTCTTCGATTTCTGCTTCGGACATATTGTCTTTGATAGATTTCATAAGTGCATCCATTTTTTCTTTTCTTTCTTTACCAAGCGTAGAAGAAGGAACACACATTACTTGCACCATATGATCATTATTTAATAAATATTT
>JBJFEV010000005.1:0-3981 GCA_051891155.1 Bacilli bacterium | reverse complement strand
CTGAAGATGATTCTAAATACATATTAGGTTACTATAAATTCGCAGATATTGAAAACTTAAAAGCAGTTGATGGACTTGTCGTTGATGTTCAATTTGCTCTATATGATGTATATAGATCAAAATCAACAGAAATCGGTGGAACATATGGTACAGTTGAAAATGGTTCAAGATTCTACTACATTGGTGGAACTCCAGAAGTAGACAGCAGCACTATGACTGATGCAGAAAAAGCAACATTAGCTATTGGTGAATTAACAACTGGATTCTCTTTAGATAAAGAAATTGCTAGTGCAAAAGAAGTCACTATTCCTACTTCAGTAGATGAAAAATATGGCTCTCCTATTATCACATGGGCATGGGGCGCAGAAGATGATGCAGAAGTCTTCACAATTGAAGATGGAAAAGCAAAAGTAAATCCATCCGCTACAAAGAAAACAGGCACATTAACTGTTTCATTAACAATTGGTTCTGCAAAAGAAGAAAAGACATATTCAGTAACAGCTCAATCACATGCATTAACAGCAAAAGATGCTATTGATACTGAAACAACATATAAATTTGGTGTTGTAAATACTAAAGTATCAAATGATGTATTATTCTTATCTTCATCTGCTGTAAGTGGAAAATTCCCTGCAACTACAAAAATAGTAGATAATGCATCCGATGTTAAGTTTGAAGCTGTTGATGGTGGCTACAACATGAAAGTCGGCGATAAGTATATGAATGTTGAATTAGACTCTAATAATAAAGTTGTATTCAATTTTGAAGATACAGCTTCAACAGTATACGCATGGAATACCGATATTAATTCAATTACTTATACATTAAATGATGTAGTATACTATATGGGAACATATAGCACATATACTACTTTATCAGGAAGTAATATTTCTTACGCTTCATCAAGCTTTGTTGGAAGATTATACGCTGCTTAATTAGAAAAAAACAAAAAAAATAATAGATACCTTCATTCGGAGGTATCTATTTTCCTCAATAAAGGAGTAATTATGAAAAAAAGATTATTAATCATGGGATTGACCGCTTTAAATCTTGTGGCATTAGTTTCATGCGGTTCATCAAATACGACTTCTAATCAAACACCAGTACTTGAACTTGATCAATCTAATTTGGTTGAAGCAGGTTATTCATCAGAAACAGATGTGATTTTTTCTGAATATTATGAAGGATCATCCTCTAATAGAGCCTTAGAATTATATAATTTAACTGATAATGATGTCGATTTAGAATCATATTCTATTTATCTTTATACTACGGCTGATTTAGTTCCAACATATTCCTATAAATTAAAAGGTACAATTAAAGCAAAATCCACATTTGTGATCGTGGGAAATGAATCTGATGAAGAGATTTTAGCAAAAGCTGATGCACTTTCAACATTTACTTTCCAAGGAAAGCAAAACATTGCTCTTGCTAAAAATGGAAAAATCGTCGATGTTTTAGGAAATATCGGTTATAAAACAGATTGGGGAAAAGATTGTACATTTGTTAGAAAAGTCGATCATTTAGCTCAAGAAGAAATGACTGATGGTAAATTATTATTTGATACATATTCTTGGATTAAATATAACAAAGATTATACCAAATTATTAGGTGATGTAACTAATACTGTCACTCCAGAAGAATTATTATTAGGCCCTCAATTAAATGAAGATTGGTTAGAAGTGCCTTTTGCTAAATATAATTCATCTAAAGCCTTAATTGGTTCGGGAGGAGCTATTAGAGTTACTTTGTATCGTGGTATCGATGGAGATACTTCTTATTTCCATTTCCCTACTTCATTTGTAATTGATGGAAACACCGTTAAATTAACAGACATTGCTTATGTAACCAATAGTGATGTGGCAAAAGTAAGATATCAAGTTATTGATACAACTGAATCATATCCTGGCAATATTGAAGAATGGGGCTATCCAGCAAAAGAATATACCACAAAATTATTACATAGTGCAAAAGAATTATATGTACAAACTAATTTAGATGGTTCATTACAAGATTCTTATGGAGGAAGAATCATGGGTTTTGTCTTCTGTTATGGAGGACAAGATATTAGAGGAAATGATTATTCAGGAAGATATGTAATGTCAAATTTCTTAACTGTTAAATATGGCTTATCAGAAAAATGTTCTGTTGATGATTTAAATGGCGAATTACAATGGAAGGATATTCCATATAGTTCATATTTTTCTAATGCTTTTGAATATGCGAAACGTAATGGTTATGGTTTATTCGGAGAAACAGATCCTTACTGGGATTATGATAATAATATATACAATGGTAAAGAAATAGAAGGAATCGATTACTTTTAATAAAAAAAGACAAGGTTGATTAATCAGCTTTGTCTTTTTTCTTTTCGCCTTCTTTTTCTTCATCTAATACAATCGCTTCACTTAATAGATCCATTTGATGTAGAATCTCTCTAAAAACGGTTTGGGCTGTTTTAAAGCGAAGAGTCGATATTTTTAATGCGAACAATTGGAATAATTCGCTTAGACGCTTTATTGCTTCAACGATGCTAGGCTTATTAATTTCTTCTTCTACTTCTTCTAAAAAGGCCACTAAATCGTCTGTTATCATTTCTAAGTTCTTTTGATAACGTTTTATTAGTTCAGGGTCCTTCTTTTGGATTAAAGAAACAATTTCAAAATATTGTTTTTCAAATTCCTTTAGAAAATTTATAAACTTTTGTTTATATTCTTCATTATTTAGTTTTTTAAATATTGTTGTTAAATCTTTATACAATATTTCTAATTCTTCACTTACAGGCATAATATTTTCTTTATAGAATGTATTAGATGCCAATCCTTCTTTTAAATAAAAAGCGATTTCTCTTAATAGTCTATTTAACTCTTGTTTATTTGAAACAGGTGGTTTTTTTACATCTTGATTGCTATTGTCATTATTCAAATCATCATCATTATTTTTTTTATCTTCACGGATAGGAAGTTCTTCTTCTTTAAAAAAAGAAACAATTGTTAAAGGCATATTCTCATGAACATGAACAGTTTTTAGTAATGGATTATAACGATATAAAATATCTCTTTCAATGCGTAGTTTTTCACAAATCGATTCAACAGTATCGTTCTTGGAAGCTACATATAAGCTTACTAAACCTTTTCTTTCCATATAAGCACCTCGTTAAAGTATATGCAATAAAATAATAAAATGACCATAATGTTGAAATTTTTCCTATTTGGTATATATAATAAATTGGATGGATAAATAATTATGAAAAAACCTATTATTATCGCTGTTGCAGGTGGTTCAGCAAGTGGAAAAACTACTGTTGTTAATGAAATTAAAGATGCATTAAAAGGGGAAGATATTGTCATCATAAAACATGACGATTATTATAAGGATCAATCCGATCTTTCATTAGAAGAAAGAAAAAAGACTAATTATGATCATCCTTCATCTTTGGAGAATGATTTATTAATTCAACATTTAAATTCACTAATTAATGGAAAGGCAATAAAAAAGCCTATCTATGATTTTGTCATCCAATCTCGTAGTGATAAATATGATATTATTAATCCTGCGAAAGTGATTATTCTAGATGGAATTCTTGTTTTAGAAGATGAAAGAATTCGTTCTCTATCAGATATTAAAATTTACGTTGAGTGCGATGAAGATATTCGTTTAATTAGACGTATTAAAAGAGATATGATCGAAAGAGGAAGAGAGTTTAATGGTATTATCAATCAATATCTATCGACTGTAAAACCAATGTATCATTTGTTTGTATCTCCAACAAAACGTTACGCTGATATTATTGTTCCAAATGATTATGGTCATAAAGTGGCTTCTGATATGATTATTCAAAAAATAAAATCGATATTAAATGAAAAATAATTAACAAATAATTATTTAAGTGTTGAAAATTGCTTTTAGATATATTATTATTTTAAAGCAAATGGACCCTTAGCTCAGCTGGCAGAGCAACTGACTCTTAATCAGTGGGTC
>JBJFEV010000004.1:0-3985 GCA_051891155.1 Bacilli bacterium | reverse complement strand
AGATGCATTTCTACTCTTATTTCACCTACTAAGGGAGATATAATAGTTGATGGTTCGTCGGTAACTAAAGATGCTGAAAATGTGCGAAGGAAGATTGCTTTTTTAACAAGTGATATTAAATTAGAAGAATTTTTCACACCAAATTATATGTTTGATTATTATTCAGCATTACATCACATTGAACCTAGTGTTATTAAAGAAAGAAAAGAATACTTATTCGATAAATTTGGGATTAATAAATTCGCAGAAGTGAAAATAGGTGAATTATCTACTGGTATGAAACAAAAAACTTCTTTAGCGGTATCTTTGTGTCATGATCCTGACATTATTATCTTTGATGAACCTACCAATGGCTTAGATGTCTTGACGTCAAAAATAGTTACTGATTTTCTACTTGAATTAAAGGAAAGAGGGAAAACGATTATAGTTTCTACTCATATATTTTCTTTGATTGAAAAAATTTGTGATCGAGTCGGCATCATAATCAATGGAAAAATGGTAAAGGAAGACACCTTATCTTCTTTAACAAAAGAAAAGAAATTAGAAGATGTTTTCTTTGATTTATATAAAGAAAGCGTAGGTGAAGAAGAATGAAAGATATATTGACTATTATAAAAAAAGAATTAGTTAGAGTTTTTAAAGATCCTAAACTTGTTCTTACTATGTTTATTCTGCCAGGATTAATGATTTTTGGATTATATTCATTGATGGGAAGTGCGATGGATACATTACTTGCAGGATCAGAAGAAAATGAATTAACCATTTACTATGTAAATGAAAGACCATCTCATGAAATAAGTATTGGTGGAGTAAAAATTACTTTTTCCGATTTAGTCGAAAATGAAAAATACGGATTAAATGAAGTTAATTGGGAAAAGATTAATGCCGATGAATTAGAAGATTATAAAAAGAAAATATATGATGGAGAAGTTCCTTTTGTGGTTGAGTTTGATCCTTTGTTCGATACTAAGATTGCCAATGAACAAAAACCTAATGTAACTCTTTACTACAATCCAAGTAAAACGGATTCTGAGAATATTTATAGCAAATTCTCTTCATTGCTTAACGATTATAATTCTTATTTACTCACTGAAAAGAATATTGATGTCAATATGTTCTCAACTAATGTTTCTCCACAATATGAAGAAAAGAAATTAGCAGGTAAAATGATGGCGATGTTTTTACCATTCTTAATAGTTTCATTCCTATTTTCTGGGGCTGCTTCTATTGCGCCTGAATCAATTGCAGGTGAAAAGGAAAGAAGCACAATGGTCACCTTGCTAGTTACACCGGTCAATCGAACCCATATTGCTCTGGGAAAGATTATATCTTTGAGTATAGTTGCCACATTATCGGCTTTATCCTCTTTCATTGGAGTAATGGCTTCTATGCCTCTGTTATTAAAGAGCGCGACTGATGCTGGGCTAAATCTTAACATTTATGGATTTGGAGAATATATTGCTGTTTTATTTATCTTATTATCAGTTGTTGTTGTTTTAGTAGGAGCATTGTCAATTTGTTCTGCTTTTGCGAAAAATGTTAAGGAAGCATCAATGTTGATGACTCCATTAATGATTATTTCTATGGGTGTTTCTATGCTAACAATGTTCACTGAAGTAGCACCAACATCATGGTTTTTGTATTTGATTCCAGTATATAATTCAGTTTTGATGCTGCAACAAGTATTTTCCTTTACTATTAATTATTCTTTATTAGCTATCACTTTATGTTCAGATATTGTTTATGCGATTATATTTACCTTTATATTAACTCGTATGTTTAATAGCGAAAAGATTATGTTTGCAAAATAATATGGATAAGATTTCTTTAAAAATACTAGATAAATATGATGGGTTAACGATAAAGGAATTCTTTAAATCTTATTATTTAGGAAAAGGAAAAATAGAAGAATTAAGAAATAGTAAAAATGTATGCTTAAATAAAAAGCAAGTAAGTATTGAAGAAAAAATAAAAAAAGATGATATTTTAGAAATATATTTCACAGAAAAAATAGATTTTAAGCCTTCATCTATGGAACTAGATGTCTTGTATGAGGATGAATGTATTCTTTTAGTCAATAAGCCTAGTGGAATTATCATTCATCCTGAATATAAGGATGAAGAGGCAGATACTTTAGTAAATCGAGTGGCAAATTATTTTTATCATCACAAAATATTTAGAAATGTAAGGTATGTTCATCGCATCGATTTAGAAACATCAGGTATCGTCTTATTTTGTAAGGATTTCTTATCTTTCGCTCTACTAAATCATTTGATGGAAGAACATCAAATTGAAAGAAAATATTTAGCTTTATGCCAAAATAAATTTAAAAATAAAGAAGGAGTTGTCGATATTCCTTTATCGCGTGATCGTCATTGTAATAATAAATATCGAGTTAATAAAAATAATACTAATTCTAATAATTCCAAGAGTGCTTATACAACATATAAAGTTATTGATAGTAAATGTAAAAAATGCACTTTAGTAGAACTCTTATTAAAAACAGGAAGGACTCATCAAATTCGCGTTCATATGGCTTATATTAATCATCCTTTATGTGGTGATGAATTATATGGTGGAAATAAAGATTTGATAAAGAGAGTAGCATTACATTCTTATTCGATTTCCTTTTTTCATCCATTTACAAGCGAATTAATAAAAGTTGAATGTCCTTTACCTACGGATATGAAAGAAGTGATAGAAAATGATTAAAGCAGTGATTTTTGATTTAGATGGTACATTAGTTGATACTATCTCTGATTTATCCAATGCCCTAAATTTATCCTTGAAGCAAAATGGATATGATATTTCTTATACGGTGGAACAAACTAAGGCTTTAGTGGGTTCTGGAATAAGGGATTTATGCAAAAAGGCAATTGAAAAAATCACCGATAAAGAGGAAGATATTACAAGATTGCTATCTTCCTTTATCGCCAATTATGATTTGATGCAAATAGAAACATCAAAACCTTATGAAGGAATAATGGAATTGTTAGAATATTTGAAACAAAAGAATATTAAGATAGCTGTTTTCTCTAACAAAAAATATGAAAACACACTATATATTGTTGAAAATTTATTTAAAAAGAATACCTTCGATGTAGTGTATGGAAAAAAAGATGGATATCCTTTAAAGCCAGACACGCGTGCTTTGAACTTTATTCTTAATGATTTGAAAGTGACTAAAGAGGAAGTTTTATACGTCGGTGATTCAGATGTTGATATGAAAACCGCGATAAATGGTGGATTGGTAAAAGTTGCGGTAACTTATGGGTATAGAGACAAGGAGATTTTATTGACATACAATCCTCAATATGTTGTTTCATCACCGCTAGAAATTAAAAAAATTATAGAAAATGAAGACGAATTATAAAAATATGTTATAATATCAAAACAAGAATAGGAGAACTAATTATGGAAGAAGTTAAATTATTTAACAGTCTATCAAATAAGGTAGAAGTATTTAAACCGCTAAAAGAAGGTGAGATTACTTGTTACGTTTGTGGACCAACTGTATATAATTATGTTCACATAGGTAACATGAGACCAGTCGTCGTCTTTGATGTCTTAAGAAGATTGTTTTTGGAACTTGGTTATAAAGTTACATTCATTTCAAACTTTACTGATATTGATGATAAAGTAATTAAGCAAGCACATATAGAAAATATTAGCGAAAAAGAAGTGGCAGAGAAGTATATAGCGGCTTTTGAAGATAATCGTGAATCTATTCATTCTTTAAAACCTACTTATCAACCTCGAGTAACAGAAACCATGCCTTTGATTATTAAATTTATTCAAGATTTAATCGATAAAGGATACGGATATGAAATTGATGGAGATGTGTACTTTAGAGTATCTAAGATTAGCGATTATGGATGCTTATCTAATATGAAAATTGAAGATTTAATGGAAGGAGCTAGAATCGATGTCAATTCTGCTAAGGAATCACCTCTTGATTTTGCTTTGTGGAAGAAGACCGATGATG
>JBJFEV010000003.1:0-4023 GCA_051891155.1 Bacilli bacterium | reverse complement strand
TGATAAATAAGGCTCCTGAATTAATATTAAAAGAAAAGAAGGAAGATTAAGATTTGTAAAATTGGAAATTAGGCACCTTGAGGTGTCTTTTTCATTTATTTTTATTGAAGTTAGAAATAACTAACTATTTTTGTAAAAACTATTGATTTTTATTTTTGAAGTGAATATAATGTACTAGAGTTAGATATGACTAACTTATTTTTAGAGGATTAATTAGTCACAGCTAACTAATAGGAGGAAGCAATATGCCTTTAGTTATAGCACCATTAAATTGTGAATTAAAAATAATTAAGATTTTACTAGAACAAAAAGTAAAAAAGCATTTAGAAAGTTTAGGTATTATCATTAATGAAAGTATAACCATTCTTTCTCAAACTGGTGGAAGCGTCATCTGTGTTATTAAAGAAGGACGTTTGGCTTTAGATAAAGACATTGCTTGCAAAATTCTAGTTGCGTAAGAAGGAAGGAAAAAATTATGATTAAAAGACTAGATGAATTTGTAGTAGGCGAGACTGGCCTAATAAAAAAAGTAGACGGAGAAGGACGTTTAAGAAAAAGATTATTTGATATGGGTGTCACCCCAGGAGCGGAAGTATACCTCAGAAAAAAAGCTCCATTAGGTGATCCTATTGAAATTAATATTCGAGGATATGAGTTATCACTAAGAAAAAGTGAAGCTAAATTAGTATCCTTGGAAGTAAAGGAGGTAAAGTAGATGAAAAGATTTGCTCTTGCAGGTAATCCTAATTCTGGTAAAACAACTCTTTTTAATTCACTTACTGGTTCTACCGCGCACGTAGGTAACTGGCCTGGTGTTACGGTAGATAAAAAAGAAGGTACATACAAAAAATTTAAAGAACCGATTGCAATTATCGATTTACCTGGTATCTATTCTTTATCTCCTTATACTAGCGAGGAAGTAATTTCTAGAAATTTTATTTTAGAAGAAAAGCCAGATTGTATCATCAATATTGTCGATGCGACTAACTTAGAGAGAAATCTATATTTAACAACTCAACTTCTTGAAATGGATGTTCCAGTTGTTATTGCATTGAATATGATGGATGTAATCAGAAAAAATGGCGATAAGATTAACGAAAAATTGTTAGAAGAAAAAATTGGTGTTCCAGTTGTTGCTATCAGTGCTCAAAAAGAGGAAAACATTGATAAGTTAATGGAAAGAGCTTATTTTGAATCATTAAAAGAAAGAAAAGGAAAAACTGTTTTAGAAAATGGTCCTTTGGGTCATTTAATTAATGATGTTAAAATCGCTTTTGAAGGAATAAAAGTGGATAATCCTTTATTCCATGCCATTAAGTTGATTGAAAATGATGAGATTGAAACTAAAGATCATACTGAATTGACTAAAGTAGTTACTTCTTTTAAGGAAACATTCTCTGACGATACTTTCTCTTCTGATTTAGAAGCTATCGTTGCTGATGGAAGATATAAATATATATCATCAAATTTCTCTTTAGCTAAAACTAAAGTGAGTGAGAAAAAGGATTTAACTAAGTCAGATAAAATAGACAAAGTCTTAACTAATAGATGGGCAGGTATTCCTATTTTCCTAGTGATACTATTTGCTATATTCCATTTAACATTCAGTGAAAATTTCTTGTACTTAGGAGGATTATTTACCAATGTCGCTCCTTCATTTGAAGGAAGTTTGTTCGAAGGATTAATTTGGACAGATGCAGGCATTAATTCTCCAGGTGTGATTCTATTCAATTTGATGGATTCATTGACTTCAGGATTAGGAGAACTTATCGGTGGATTACTATCTTCCGCGCCGATGTGGGTACAAAGTTTTATTTGTGATGGTGTCTTAGGTGGTATCTTTGCTGTATTAAGTTTCGTACCTCAAATTCTTCTATTATTCCTCTTCTTCTCTATCTTAGAAGATAGTGGATATATGGCTCGTGTTGCCTTTATCTTAGATCGTATTTTTAGAAGATTTGGCTTATCAGGAAGAGCATTTATGCCGCTTATCATGGGCTTTGGCTGTTCCGTTCCTGCAATGATTAATACTCGTACTCTTGCAGATGAAAATGAAAAAACAGCGACAATTAGAGTAATTCCTTTCTTTAGTTGTGGCGCAAAACTTCCTATATTAACCGCGATTGCAGGAGGTATAGTAGAGTTATTTGGAGTAGGTAATGCGGATGTCATTACATATTCTATGTATTTGTTAGGTATTGTAACAGCCATCGCTTGCGTTATTTTGATGAGAAATACGACTATGAAAGGAGAAGTACCTCCATTCATTATGGAATTACCTGCATATCACGCTCCTCAATTTAAGGCGTTGATGATTCATATGTGGGATAAGTTAAAACATTATGTTAAAAAAGCCTTTACTATTATTCTTGCATCAACCATTGTAATATGGTTCTTATCTAGCTTCTCATTTAGTTATGAATTCTTACCAGAAGTTATCGAATATGAAGGAGAAGAAATTGTGGCTAACTTAAGAATGAATGAATCAATTCTTGGAGGACTTGGAAATTTAGTAGCGCCATTATTTGCTCCTTTAGGATTTGGATCTAATCTACCTCGTTTTGGATGGATCTTTGCAGTTGCAGCAGTGACTGGATTAATCGCTAAAGAAAATGTTATTGCTACATTTGGTACTTTAGCTGCTTGCGTAGCGGGTGGATATATCGCTACTGAAGATGGTATCTTAGAAGTTATTACTATGATCGAAGCTACAGGAATTGGAATTCCAGCACTAATTGCTTTCATCGCATTCAATATGACTACAATCCCTTGCTTTGCTGCGGTTGCTACTGCCAAAGGAGAATTAACTAGCAAGAAATTTAAATGGACATTAGTCTTCTGGCTTGTTACTTCTTATCTTGTTTCAATGATGATTTACATGATTGGATCATGGTGGTGGACATCATTTATCTTTGTTGCTATTCTTGCTTTAGCTATTGTCATTATTTGCTTAAATAATAAATATGGTATTTTGAAAGGAAGAAAACAAAAGAATTAATATGGGATTTGGCGAAATATTATTAATTATTGCCGCAGTTGCTTTTGTAGGATATATCTTTGGAAAAGAAATATATCGTAAAGTAAAAAAATTACCTAGTTCCGATTGTTGTGAATGCCAAAAACATAGTATGAGCTTAGTAAAGCAATACCATAAAAAATATAAAAAATAAATTTGCTTAATGTACAGACAGTGATTCGTTTCTTAGAGTCACTGTTTTTTTATGCTTTTTTTCTTAGTGATTATACTTATAAAAGTTACTTTGCAAACCTCTTTTGCTCTTTTCCTTTTAAATCAACATACTTATTGTAATCAAGTAGTAGTCTTAGGTTATTTTTGAAGCGATTGAGAAATATTACTTACATAATTTCTTCGTAAAAAGAGGAATCACAAATAAAGGTAGAATGACCTTCTAGATAAATGTTGTTCTCCTCATTAGATATAACATATAATTCATCATTATAATATAAAGAAATTGGAAGATTTATCGAAGCGGTTAAATATGAAATATAAGCTCCTCCAAGAGCAAATTCATTAAAAAAAGTATTTAGTTATAAAATATTAAAATTGTCCGAAAAAATATATAAAAATAAGGACAAATTTATATATTGCTTGATTATTTGTCCGAAATATGATATATTTTTAAGGACAAAGGATGTGATTACTATGACTTTATCAAAACAAATAAAAGAGAGAATTATTGCATCTAAATTTGGGAGCTTCTTTATTATTTCAGATTTTACAGATATTTCTAATTACGATACAGCAAGAAAAACTTTAGCAAGACTTGAAGAAGAAAAAATAATTGTTAAAGTTTATCGAGGAATATATTACAAACCAAAATTCAGCACGTTAATAAATGAGTTTATTGCTCCTAATATTAGTGATTTAGCAGAGGCAATAGCTAGAAATTTTGAATGGTCAATCACACCAACAGGAGAATATGCTTTAAATCTTTTGGGTATATCTACTCAAGTTCCAGCATGTTATTCGTTCATTTCTTCTGGACCATATAGGAGTTATAC
>JBJFEV010000002.1:0-4027 GCA_051891155.1 Bacilli bacterium | reverse complement strand
GTTGATAAAGTTGATGGAATATTGTTTGATCTAGGCGTTTCATCAGCTCAATTTGATGAGAGTGATAGAGGATTCTCATATCGCTTTGATGCTAGGTTAGACATGCGAATGAACAAGAACAATTCTTTATCGGCTTATCAAATTGTCAATGAGTACTCCCTAAATGATCTTAACCGAATCATTAGAGATTATGGAGAAGAAAAGTTCTCATATCAAATAGCAAAAGCTATTGTAAAAAAAAGAGAAACTTCACCAATTGAAACAACATTTCAATTAGTTGATGTTATAAAATCTGTTCTTCCTTGCAAAGTTTTGAATAAAGTAGGACATCCCGCTAAACAAACATTTCAAGCATTAAGAATAGAAGTAAACAATGAATTAGGTGTTCTAAAAAGCGCTTTAGCTCAAGCAACTGATTTGTTGAAAAAAGGAGGAAGATGTGCGGTAATCACATTTAACTCATTAGAAGATCGAATAGTGAAAAACTATTTTAAATCATTAACAAGTGAAGAAAACACTTCACGGAAATTACCGCTGATTGAACAAAATATAGAATTTGAATTAGTAAATCGTAAAGTAATTATTGCATCAGAAGAAGAATTAGAAAGGAACAACAGAGCAAAACCTGCTAAATTACGAATTATAGAAAGGAAGTAAGGGACATGAAAAACAAACTAGAAAAAAGATATTTAACCAAATTTGATTATCGTGCACGTCGTCTAGGTATTACTGGACTAGTTATTGTGATGTTTTCATTATTAGTTTTAGTCCCAATTTCTAGTTCATTAAGTAATAAAAATGTCGCTATTTCAAAGGAGATTGAACAAATCAGTGAAAATATAAAAGATGAAACTGCTAAGAATGAAGCAATTTTAGAAAGGAAATAAAATTATGGACAAGTTTTTTAATATAAAAATTTTATTTACTATAGATTTATGGATTGTTGCTTCATTAATTACTTCATTTATTTTTGAAGTTTCTTTTGATAGTCTATCCTGGATAAAAAATGTAACTGAGGTTTTATTCTTTATCTTCATCGGATTTAATATCTTATTATTTATATCATTATTATTTAGTTATCTAAATTTAATGAAGGAAGAAAAAAACAAGCAAATCTAAATAAAATTTTGACTACTATATCTTTGATGTAGTAGTTTTTAAAATTTTCTATTTTTTTATAATATGTGTATATTTTTTTTGGTATAATTAACAAAAGAGGAAAAAAGTATGAGTGATAAAAATTATAAAAGTCCAAAACTAAATAAAAAAGGTATCTTTGGTGATGGCTCTGAGCCAATTCTTTTTGGTGCTATGATCACTCTTATTTCTTTAATCGGATTATTAGGAAAAGGACCTGTTGGATCTTTACTAACATTTATATCAATTTATCTTTTTGGTGCTTATTATTTTTTACTATATGCAATTTTATTGTTTTTTGGTGTTTACTTAATGGTAAAAAGAAAAATAATAAGAATACAAATTACAATGCGATTATTAGGAGCAATTTTTGTGTTATTATCTTGCTTAATTGCTTCTTCATCAATCGATACTGATTTAACAATTTCTAACTTTGCAAAAGAATATCAAAATTCTATCGATTTAATAAAAGTAGGAGCTTATCTTGAATTAGATGTAGCAGAAATATCGACTGTTGGAGGAGGATTCTTTGGCTATTTCCTTTGTGCCTTATTTAATTCAACTATATCTAAGCTAGGTACTACAGTCGTATATGTCACATTGATGATATTAGGACTAGTCTTATTATTGAAAGATGTTGTAATTTATTTGATTAAGTTCTTTGCATCGCTTAAAAATAAGCAATCAAAAAGAACATTGGATAATGCTAATAGGTTCACTAATAATTATAATGACTTACCTAAAGAGAATATTAATGTTGAAAAAAAGGAAAATTTATTTGCTAATCAAATAATTGAGGAAACAAATAAAGTGAATAAGAATAAAGAAGAAATTAAATCTCCAAAAGAAGATAAGTTATTCGAGGAAATATCCCAACCTAAAATAACCAAAACTTCATTTTTTGTCGATGATCTTGATGATATTTATTCAAAAAAAACAACAGATAATTCATTTTCATCTTCTAATGTAAATCCATCTTATAATAGAAATGAAGTTGACCCAAATAAATCTCCTCTTATTGATGAACAAATGAAAAACACTTATAAATATGCTCCTTTTTCTGAATTGAAAGAAGATGTTGAAATTGAAGATTCTACAGAAGAGAAAAAGGACATTGAACCAGCGATTTCAAATTCGTTCTTTTCTTCAATGGATTCATCTAGTAATAAAGAGATGAATAAAAAAACAAAAAAAGAACCTTTATTTGAAAGTGTAGAAGCAGATGATCCAATGGAATTTAAAAATCCATCATTTTCGTATTCTACATCTGAAGTAATTTCTCCAGTGGAAGAAGAAGAGGTAGAATTAGAGTATATCTATCCACCAATCAATTTACTTGCAGAAGCAAGAGAAGATATGACTTCATATGAAAACATTCAAGTTGCTGATCAAAGATTAAGAAAAATAAATGAGTTATTTACTCAATTTAATATTGGTGCACAAGTTATTTCTTATAATATTGGTCCATCAGTTACAAGATTCAATATCAAGATGAATCCTGGTGTAAAAGTAAACACACTATCTTCAATTCAAAATGAAGTTGCTATTAAATTAGGTGGCAATAAAACTGTTAGATTAGATCTGATCGTGGAAGGTCAAGAAACATCCGCGCTTGAAGTTGGTAATGTTAAAGCATCACCAGTTTCATTTAGAGAATGTTTTGCTTCAATAATGAATCGTCCAGATGAAAAATTATTAGTTCCACTTGGTAAAGATATATCCGGAAATGTTGTGACGATGAATATTGATGAACTTCCTCACCTACTTGTTGCTGGTACTACCGGTTCTGGAAAATCAGTATTTATCAATACAATAATTACGACATTAATTATGAGAAACAAACCTGATGAATTAAAATTGATGTTAATTGATCCAAAGAAAGTTGAATTCTCAAAATATAATAACTTACCTCATTTATTATGCCCAGTTATTACTGAAGCTAATGAAGGAAAAGTGGCTTTAGGTCGTTTAGTGGATGAAATGGAAAGAAGATATTCTTTATTCTTAGAAAAAGGAAATGGTGCGACTAAACTTTCTGAATATGCTAGACAATGTAAAAAATATGGATATGAAGTTCCTCCTTCCATTGTAATGGTATGTGATGAATTTTCTGATTTTATGACTGATAATCGTAAAGAAATTGAAACATATGTAAAACGTTTGGCACAAAAAGCACGTGCTGCAGGAATCTATTTAATTATTTGTACTCAAAGACCTTCTGTCTCAGTCATTACAGGTGATATTAAAGCAGTTGTTCCTTCTCGTATTGGTTTGAGTGTTCCATCCTCAATTGATTCACGAACAATCTTAGATGAAACTGGCGCAGAATCTTTACTTGGAAATGGTGATATGCTAGCACGTTTACCACGTAGAAATGGTTTAGTACGTGTACAAGGTTCTTATATTTCAACTGATGAAATTATCGATGTTTGCGACTATATTCGCAATCAACGTAAACCAGTTTACAATGATAATTTCTTGCATTTGGATGACAATATCGGACTTGCTTCATCTGAATTAAGAAAAGGAAGAGATGAATTACATGAAAAAGCGAAAGAACATGTTATGAGAACAAAAATAGCTTCAACCAGTAATCTTCAATCTGCTTTTGGAATTGGATATGCAAGAGCGGATCACATCTTGTATTGTTTAGAAGAAGAAGGAATTGTCAAAAGAGTCAATGGTAATAGAAGAATTGTAGTAAAATCTTTAGATGACATTGAATAAAAAATTGTTATTAAGCTTACTCCATTTATTTTTCAATTATAAGTCATAAGTCACAATCATTCTGAGCCTCTTTGTCGATTTCTTGACATTTAAATCTAAGTAATTTAAATTATTCTTTAGCAAGGAGGTATTATATATGTATATCTTTAGTATTATAGTAGCT
>JBJFEV010000001.1:0-4073 GCA_051891155.1 Bacilli bacterium | reverse complement strand
TAAGACAATGAGTCTTCTTTTATTGGTGTTGCGTTTGAATTGAGAAATTATCTATCTAAAAAAATGGGTTGCTTGCTCCATTATTATATCTATTGAATGAAGTGGTATTTGTTTTATTTTCGCTATTACGATTTATTGGTTGACCAAATGATTTATTAATAAAAGATGCGAATGACTTAACCATGTTTTTTCCTTGATTGTAAATTGGCTTTACTTGTTTATAAAGAGGGATAATTTGATTTATTGTATTTATGCTTCGTTGAGTTCTTGATAAGATCTTTTCAATAGTAAATCCATTTGTTCTTACAGGAGGCGCAATGCTTCTAAAGGTTCTATAAAAAGAAGGCATAACTTGCCGATTAATTCCATATCCATAAAGAGGAGAGAAGTAAGAAGAATACATTTTATCACCTAAAATAGATTATGCGCCTATTATTTATATGTTACATACAAAATTGAAAAATTTATCTTTAGATAAAAGAAAGATTAGATTATAATATTATTGTTGCTTGAAGGAGATTTTTGTTATGAATTTAGAAGAATATATAAAAGTAAAACCAGATTGGCCAAAAAAGGGTGTTCTTTTTAAAGATATAACACCACTTTTACAAAATGGCGATGCATATCTTTACGCAGTGGATCAAATGGCACAAATAGCAAAAAACATGGGCGCAGAATTAGTAGTAGGTCCTGAGTCTCGTGGATTTATGTTTGCTTGTCCAGTTGCGGTTAAGTTAGGTATTGGTTTTGCTCCAATAAGAAAAAAAGGTAAATTGCCTCGCGAGACAATCGAATATTCATATCAACTTGAATATGGCATCGATACATTATGCATGCATAGAGATGCTGTTAGCGAAGGACAAAAAGTAGTTATAATAGATGATATAGTTGCTCTTGGAGGAACGATGGATGCCGCGATTAACCTAGTGGAAAGTCTCGGTGGAAAAGTAGTTGGTATCATTGCTCTTATTGGATTAACCGCATTACCTGGCGTTGAAAAATTAAAAAATTATAATTTGCATTGCTTAATGCTCGATGATGTAAAGGAAGATTAAAAATGAATAAACATGGGCATTCTTATGAAGATGTCAAAGAATTATATTCACATTATATTCATAACACAAACGACATTGAATTAATTGATAAAGCATATAAATACGCGGAAGAAAAGCATGCTGGTCAATTTAGAAAATCAGGCGATCCATATATTACTCACTTAATCGAAGTAGCCTATATTTTAGCTTCTCTTCAAGCTGGTCCTACCACGATAGCTGCTGGACTATTACATGATACTATTGAAGACTGTGAAGTTACTAAAGAAGAATTAGGCTCTGTTTTTGATGACGATATTTCTGAAATGGTTTTTTGTTTAACAAAAATCAAAGCATTATCTCATAAAAGAAGACATGATAAAGATTTTGTCGCAGAAGGTCATAGAAAAATATTCCTCGGTATGGCTAAAGATATTAGGGTAATCTTAATTAAATTAGCTGATCGTCTTCATAATATGCGAACTTTAGAATTCCAAACACAAGAAAAAAAGATTCGTATTGCCAAGGAAACATTGGATGTATATTGTCCAATTGCCGATAGATTAGGTTTAAACTCCATTAAAGGTGAATTAGAAGATTTATGCTTAAAATATTTAAATCCTGAAAAATGGAATGAAATACAAGATTATTTGAACAAAAATCTTAGCAATAGAGAAACACAAATAAAAAAATTGCAAAAGAAGATTGCCGATATTATTTTAAAAACAGATATTCCATTTGAAATATCCGCTCGTGTAAAACATCCTTATAGCATCTATAAAAAATTAACTTCAAAAGAATATTCTTTTGATCAAATTTATGACATTATGGCTTTAAGAATTATCACTGAAACAGAATTGAACTGTTATGAAATTCTTGGAATAATTCATACCGAATTTAAGCCATTACCTGGTCGTTTTAAGGATTATATTGCTGTTCCTAAGCCTAATATGTATCAATCCCTTCATACGACTATAATCGATAATGATGGCATCATTTTAGAAGTACAAATTAGAACAAAAGAAATGGATGAAATTGCTGAAGGTGGTGTAGCGGCCCACTGGAGATATAAAGAAGGAGAGAAGTACGATCCTAAAAAAGAACAAAGAGAAGTGATGGAGAAACTTCATTGGTTTTCAGAATTTGTTTCTATGTCTGATAAAGAAGACGATGCAACCGAATATATGAATACTTTAATGAAGGATATTTTTGAAGCAAATATTTATTGTTTTACTCCTCATGGAAAAGTAATTGATCTACCAACTGGCTCAACTCCTTTAGACTTTGCTTATAAAGTGCATACAAAAGTGGGAGATTCGGCTGTTGGGGCTATTGTCAATAATACATTAGTTCCTTTATCTACAATTTTACAAACTGGTGATGTTGTTGAAATTAAGACATCAAAAACATCTAATGGACCAAATGAAGGCTGGTTAAAGATTGTAAAAACCAATCAAGCCAAATCACATATTAGAAAATATCTATTAAAGAAAAATGCTGATTTTTTACGTGAAAATAATATCGAAAAAGGAAGAGAATCACTCACTGAACATTTTAAAGATTTTGATATTAATGAACAAAAGATGGAATCATTAATCAATCAAAATGTCTTAGAACATTTTTCATGTTTATCCTTAGATGATTTATATGTCAACATTGCGACAAAGACAATTCAACCTTCTGATATCACTAAAGAATTAGGATTAAAGAAGGAAGATTATCTTGAGACTTTAGTAAAGAAAAACACCAAGAGAAATGTCGGCCCTATATCTAATCAAGCTGTATTAGTGAAAGGAACTCCGAATATTTTATGTTCTCTTTCTTCTTGTTGTTCTCCAATTCCAGGAGATAATATCATTGGCTATATTTCAAAAGGAAAAGGAGTAAAAATTCATCGAGTTGATTGTAAAAATATCTTAAAGCAACCTGCTCGTACTATCGATGTAGAATGGAATCCAGAGGCAACATTTATCAATTGTCCTGTCGAATTAGAGATTAAATCATCTGATAGAGAAAATCTTTTGATGGATATTTTAAATACATTATCACAACTCAAAGTGGTAAGTACAAAAGTCAATGCCAAATCACATCCACAAACATTAACATCCACTATTAACGTTACCATTTTAGTAAATGATGCTGTTCGACTAAGAAATATCATTAATAGTTTAGTAAATGTTGATGGAGTCTATAGTATTGAAAGGGCGACACATTAATGAATAAAAATAAAAAAAAGACAAATAAAAAACCTTTAAATACTTCCAAAAAAGAATATAAATTTACTAACGATAAGAAAATTGCAAAAGAAATAAAAGTGAATTATCCTTTACCTTTAATGGAATTTTTATTAAAAAATTATAAACAATTTTCGCGAAATAACATTAAAGCAATGCTAGGAAGAAAACAAATATTAGTTAATGATATTCCAACTAGTAAATTTGATTATCAACTTGTTGTTGGCGATAAAGTAAGTATCTCTTCATCAACGAATAAAGGTTCTATATCCCTAAAAGATAAAATAAAAATTATCTATGAAGATGATGATTTGATTGTAATTAATAAACAAGCTGGACTTTTATCGATTGCAACTGATAAAGAAAAAGAGGATACTGCTTATCGATATGTAAATGAATATGTTCGTTTACAAAATGCGAAAAATCGTATTTTTGTCCTTCATCGTTTAGATAAAGAAACTAGCGGTATATTAATGTTTGCTAAAAATGAAGAATTTAAAGAAGCTATGCAAAAAGATTGGAACAATCAAATTCAAAAGAGGGAATACATTGCAATATGTGAAGGAGGACATTTTCAGAAGAAAGAAGGAGATTATACTTCTTATTTAATGTCTACGAAAACTAATTTGATGTATTCTACTCATGATAAAGAAGGACAAAAAGCAATAACTCATTACCAAGTTCTTCATGAAAAAGATATTTATTCATTAGTTAGAATTAATATTGATACAGGAAGAAAGAATCAAATTAGGGTTCATATGAAGGATTTAGGTCATCAAATCGTCGGTGATGATAAATATGACTCTAC